>JAUZPH010000123.1 GCA_030706065.1 Bacillota bacterium
ATCAGGCTTCCCAAGGACAAGAATGTCCTCAGCATAAATAAGCCATATGCTGGGGCCAAGGAATTCTGGGGAGGCACCGGTGCCGAAACAGACAATAATATTACAGCCAAAGTAGACTTAAGAGGCAAAACTTCTGCTGCCCTATCATACAATATCTGGTACGACATCGAGGAAGACTGGGATGGAGGTTTTGTACAGGTTTCGGCTGACGGTATAAACTGGAAATCACTTGCAACACCTAATACGGTAAGTGACTTTAAAAATCCTGATGGATATCCTTCCATACTTAACAGCCTCCCTGCCTATACGGGAAAGAGCAACGGCTGGCTCAGTGAAAAAATAGACCTTTCTGCTTATGCAGGAAAGGAAATATCAATAAGATTCAGATATGCCACCGACTGGGGCACTGAACTGGCCGGTATGTTTGTTGATAATATAGCCGTAACTGCAGATAATGCCACTCTCTTATCCGAAGGTGCAGAAAACGGCTTCGGTGCCTTTACTTTCAAGGACTTCGAATTATCCGACGGAAACAGATACGGCAATCATTATTATGTGGCTGAATGGAGGAGTCATCTGGGAGTTGATCAAGGCCTGAAATACAATGCCAGAGCAAAGGTTGAATATAATCAGGGGCTGGCTCTCTGGTACATCAATAATAACTTCACTGACAACTGGGTTGGTGTTCATCCGGGATATGGACAGCTTGGTATAGTTGATGCCTCCCAGTATACCTATTTGAACAGCGGACTTGGCAACGGTAACGAAAGCGGACTAAGAGCCGGATATATGCCTTTCATACAGCTGCACGATGCCGCCTTCAGCCTGGACAAGGCGGCCGACATGAACCTTTCAATCTATACCTGGGCCAAGAATCCAAACCTCACCGCCAAGCAGGCAGAGCCGCTGTTTGATGATTCAAAGTCCTATTTCTCAGTCAAATCTCCCTACAGCGGACTGATTCTTCCAAAGCTTGGATTAAAAATCCGCGTCTTGGGGAATGCCAGTGACTACTCCAGAGGAGCAATCTATATAAGCAAATAATTTATAAAACAGGGATATACCTTACCGTATATCCCTGTTTTATTGTGAGGTTTACCTTTCTGCCTGTCAGAGTTATAATTGTTATGAAAGCTCTTGAGCGGATAAACACCTGTGAAGGTATGTTTTCGTTAAAAACAGTGGAATAATATAGCTGTGTGAGTTTATATTAAAATTATCACCTACGAAAAATCGGTGAAGATTCGATATTTTCTCCGGTGATTTTTTAAGGGTTAAACTCACACAGCTTCATTATAGTTAAGAAGGGAATTGCATGAATTATATAGTATTAGATCTGGAATTCAATCAAAGCTCTATACGAAGAAGAAGAGGTGAAGAGGCTGCCCCAAGGTGCCCTTTCGAAATTATTCAGATTGGCGCCCTGAAGCTTGATGATGATATGGAGACAGTCCAGAGCCTGGATAGACTTGTCAAGCCGGCTATCTATGAGGAGCTCCACCCCTTTGTCAGCGAGATAACCTCCATAAGCTGGGATATGCTGAAAAGAGCGAAACCTTTCAGAGAGGTTTACAAGGAGTTTTCTGACCTGACTGCCGGGGACAACAATGTTCTTTGTATATGGGGTATGGCCGATATAAAGGAACTCTTCAGGAATGCATCATATCACGGCCTTGATACATTCTTGATTCCCAGAAAGTATATAAATCTTCAGGCCTATGTATCCCAGTATTTATGCTGTCCGAAAGGAACGAATATAGGACTCAGAAATGCCTCAGAACTGTTAAATATACCAATTGAGGCCTCCTTTCATAATGCCTTCAATGATGCTTACTATACCGCAGAGATATTCAAGAGGGTATATAACTTCAATATGAAGTTCAGGATATATAATCCTCTCAACGAAAGAGTATCCTCCAATACAGGGGCAGGCAGGAAAACAGTCGATAGTGAAAATTTAATCCGGCAGTTTGTGAAGATGTTTGGAAGGGATATGACGGAGGATGAAAAGACTATCATTAAGCTTGCATATATGATGGGTAAAACCAATCAATTTCAGATTGAAGTTCCAAACAAATAATCCTGGAAGTTTATTTTTTGTCATAGGGTTACTTTTCCGGTTAAATTCATATAATATTATTGTAAATGTTTACATTAAATGTATTGAGTTTCGGGAGGCGAAGTTATAATTGGTTAATGAATTTCAGCCCTGTACACCAGAAGATATATTGGATGACACCGGTGGTAAAGGTGTGTATATCTACAGATGCCCTGCCTGTGGGAGCTCCCGGCGGGTATATGAAGGTGCTGAGTATTTCCAGTGCTCCTGCGGCTATTCCTGTGGATTATTTCCTGTTAGGCTGAAGATAGAGTCCATCTATGAAAAAAACAGGGAAAGCGGCAGCTATAATGTCTTCGAGCTTCCGGAGAAAGGCAGCTTTGAGCTTGATTACTGCTCAAGATATTAATGATAAACCTTCTTACTAAGAAAAAATACCCGCCATATCTATGACGGGTATTTTTATATAAAATGAGGTGGTTAAAAGGTAATTACTACCAATCCATCTATGCTCTTGATTTCTTCTTTGTGAAGACATCAAAGGCTACAGCAAGCAGAAGCACCAGACCCTTTACTATCTGAGTTCTATCAGTAGGCACTCCCATCATGGACATACCATTATTCAAAATTCCCATAACCAATGCTCCTATAATAGCGCCCACAACAGTACCGACACCGCCATAGGCCGATGCACCGCCAATAAAGCAGGCTGCTATAGCATCAAGTTCAAAGTTCCCCCCCGCAAGAGGTGAAGCGGAATTTATTGTGGAACTGGATACAATTCCCGTTACAGCAGAGAGTACAGCCATATTCACATAGGCAAAGAAAAGCACCTTATTTGTATTAATACCGGAGAGCTTAGCAGCTTTTTCATTTCCTCCCATGGCATATAAATATCTTCCCTGGACAGTCTTTGTTGTAAAAAAGGAATAGCCAAGTATCAGTACACCAATGATAACCAAGATAATCGGTATACCCTGGTCTTCTGAAAGCCAGTAGGCAAATATGTTAATGACTGCCAGTACAACTACCAGCTGAGCTACAAAGAGCGGGAAGGCAATATTTTCAAGGCTATACTTGGCCCTCTCCAGCCTCTTTCTATATTGCAAAATAACATAGATAACAGATACCACCGCACCTGCTGCCAATGTGGTAATGTTTAAATTTGCTCCAATGCCTTTAAAGAAGTCAGGAATGAACCCATTGTTTATCTTTCCGTAACTATCCGGGAAGGGTGCCAATGTCTGACCTTTGAGTATAGACAAGGTGAGTCCTCTGAATATAAGCATGCCTGCAAGGGTAACTATGAATGCAGGTATCCTTACGAAAGCAATCCAGAAGCCCTGCCATATTCCGACAACCGCTCCCACCAGAAGACAGATTACTATTGCCAGTGCTGGATTCATATGATTATTTATTATGAGTACCCCTGATATTGCCCCAATAAAAGCAACCAGGGAACCTACAGAAAGGTCTATATTGCCCCCTGTCAAAATACAGAGAGTCATACCTATGGCCAGAACCATTACATAGCTGTTTTGAGTCACCAGACTGGTTACATTCATGGGTTTTAACAGAACACCCTCCGTTGAAATCTGGAAATACAACATGATTACTGCCAGAGCTATAAGCATGCCGTACTGTCTGATGTTATTTCTGAGTGTACTGCGGATACTCTCTATAACACCTAAAGTTGAGCTGTTTTTTGATGTCTGTTTCGATGTTTCCATTATACTACCTCCTTATTGCTCTGCATTATGCATTTCATAATACTCTCCTGTGATGCCTCTTCCCGATCGAGCTCACCAACGATTCTTCCCTCGTTCATCACATAGATTCTGTCACAGATTCCAAGTATTTCGGGAAGCTCGGAGGAGATGAATATAATTGACTTTCCTTCATCTGCAAGGCTGTTTATAATCTTATATATCTCATACTTTGCACCTACATCTATTCCCCTGGTAGGCTCATCAAGTATGAGCACGTCCGGTGACGCAAATATCCATTTGCTGAGCACCACCTTCTGCTGATTGCCTCCGGACAGGTTACCTGCCTTTTGTAAAATACCCGAGGACTTTATATTCAGCTTTCTTCTATATTCCTCAGCTACCTGCACCTCTTTATTTCCGTTTATAACCTGGTTTTTACTAATAGCCCTTAGGTTTACCAATGAAATATTGCCTTTAATAGAATCTATGAGCACCAGGCCGGCGGACTTTCGGTCTTCAGTACAATATGCCAATCCATTGTCTATGGCCTGTCTTATATTATTGAGTACAAGCTCCTTACCGTCCTTGATTATTTTCCCGCTTATGTGCCTGCCATAGGCCTTGCCGAAAACACTCATGGCAAACTCTGTTCTCCCGGAGCCCATCAGTCCGGATATGCCTACAATTTCCCCCTTGTGGACCTTTATGGTTACATCCTTAATTACTTTTCGTCCGTCAATCTGGGGGTCATATACATTCCAGTTCCTTACTTCAAAATTAACCTCTCCAATTTTAGGAGTCCGTTTTGGAAATCTGTTTGTAAGTTCACGTCCAACCATACCTTTGATTATCCTGTCTTCATTCACCTCTTCATTGGATTTCATTGTTTCTATTGTAGCACCGTCCCTCAGTACTGTAATTGTATCTGCAACTTTTAAAACCTCACTGAGCTTGTGTGAAATAAGAATTGAGGTAAGCCCGCCCTTTTGAAGTTCCAGCAACAGGTTCAAAAGATTTTGGGAGTCATCTTCATTCAAAGCCGCTGTAGGTTCATCCAGAATAAGAAGCTTTACATCCTTGGCCAGTGCTTTAGCAATCTCAACAAGCTGTTGTTTTCCAACACCGATATCCTTGATCAAGGTATGGGTGTTTTCCTTTAAATTTACCCGTTTCAAGAGCTCGGCAGCCTCACTGTGAGTCTTATTCCATTGAATTATGTCCATCTTTGCCCTTTCATTGCCCAGGAACATATTTTCTCCTATGGACAGATAGGGGACAAGTGCCAGTTCCTGATGAATTATGGCAATACCCATTCTTTCACTGTCTTTGATATCCTTAAAAACACATTCTTTCCCATCAAGAATTATTTTGCCGCTGTAGGTGCCGTGAGGATATATACCGCTGAGCACATTCATCAATGTAGATTTTCCGGCTCCGTTCTCTCCAACCAGTGCATGTATTTCTCCCTGCCTGACCTTTAAGTTTACATTATCAAGAGCTTTTACTCCCGGAAAAAGCTTTGTAATACTTTTCATTTCCAGTAGGTATTCAGCCATCCCGTCATCTCCCCCTTCATCATTTATATATTATTGTCATTGGGACCCTACTGTTCCCTTATCCTCAACAAGCCGAACACCCTTTGACCGATGTTCGGCTTGAAAATTGGCCTCTTTATGCTTTTTTACTTGAGATCAGCTTCAGTGTAGTATCCGCTGTCTATAAGTATCTTTTTGTAGTTGGTAGCATCGGCATATACCGGGTCACAGAGGAAGGAAGGAACAACCTTTACGTCGTTGTTATAGGTCTTTGTATCGTTGGTTGGAGCCTCTTTACCCTGAAGTATTGCATCCACCATCTCAACAACCTTGGATGCCAGAGTTCTTGTATCCTTGAATATTGACATTGACTGCTGTCCGGCTATCATTGCCTTTACATTTGGCTTATCGCAGTCCTGTCCGGTCAATACCGGATATGGCTTATCAGCAGTACCATAGCCGTGATTCTTAAGGGATGCAACTATACCTATTGCCAAACTGTCATTGGGAGAAAGTACTACGTCCAGCTTCTTGCCGCCGGCATAGTTGGCAGTTACGAGGTTATCCATTCTTGCCTGTGCAGTTTCTGACTTCCAGCTCATAATTGCAACAGTATTAAAATCCTTCTGTCCGCTTACCACATTAAGCTTGCCGTTGTCTATATATGGCTTCAGAATACTCATTGCTCCGTTATAGAAGAAGGTAGCATTGTTGTCATCCGGAGAACCGCCGAAAACTTCCATATTGAAGGGGCCTTTTCCATCTTTAAGCCCAAGCTTTGTCTCTATATATTGTCCCTGAGTTACTCCAACCTTGAAGTTATCAAAGCTTGCATAATAGTCTACATTAGGAGTTTTCATTATCAAACGGTCATAGGCTATAACCTTTACCTTGTTGTCTGCGGCTGTTTTAAGTACATTTGTGAGAGCAGAACCGTCTATGGCGGCAATTACAAGAACCTTGCAGCCCTTTGTAATCATATTTTGAACCTGCTGAACCTGTGTGTTTACCTCATTATTAGCAAACTGCAGTTCAACCTTGTAGCCTTTGGCTTCAAGCTGCTTCTTCATGTTGTCTCCGTCCTGGTTCCAACGCTGAAGCGACTGAGTCGGCATGGCAACACCTATAAGCTTGTCACCGGATCCGCTCTTTCCTGCGTCGCCGGTGGTACTGGCAGTTTTACTGCCGCAACCGAACATGCCCAGGGTCAATGCAGCTGCCAGAATTGTTGCAAATACTTTTTTCATGTTTCTCATTCCCCCTTGGATTATATTTTGTTTACGTTTTCATGATAAAACTTATTCCGTTATATCTCAACGTAATTGCTTGCTGAGTCCTAATAAAATACTGCCGGCTTGTACAGCATTTTTTTCCATATAATGGACATAAAAATACTATTCATCAAAAAAATACGGGGCTCATATCTAAAACCCCGTACCCTCATCAATTTTAATTTTATATTCTGTGGGGCTGAAGCCCGCATATTTTTTGAATACCTTGCTGAAATAATTGGGATCGCTGTAGCCTACGGAAAAACAAATCTCTTTTATGCTCATCTGTCCGCTTTTCAGCAGTTCCTTGGCCTTGTTTATCCTTACAATATTAATATAATCGGAAAAGTTATGTCCCAAAACATCCTTAAAAGTCCTGCTGAAATAAAAGGAGCTCAGATTAAATCTTGCTGCCGTTGTCTCCAGGTCCAGCTCTTCCCTCATATTATCTAGAATATATTGCTCAACAGCTTTAAAGAGAGCAATTTTTTCCCTGTCAACATACTGCATCCTTTCACTCATTTCCGGCCTTATGTCCTGATAATGGACAATATTGCCGTTCTCCGACTTATATTCCAAAGAACTGCAAGCCTCCTTGTAAGACTTGTTGAGATTGTTAAGTCCTCTGTAACAGCTGCCTATTCCTATCCACAGCGAAACATCGAAAAATCTTTTTGTCTCTCTTTTGATATCGGAAGCCAGATTTATCATAATGAGTCTTGTCTCTGCCTCGTCTTCATAGCCTTTAAGCTGAATAAAATACACAAGATCTCTTGTAAATCTATAGCTGGCAATGGTTCTGTATCTTCTGCCTATAAACTCTTCTATATATTCTCCAATCTGTACCTTGACGCTGTCACCGGGGTTTTCACCATTTTTGACCGATGGAGCAGAGTTTTCTCTTACCTGCACTACCATTGCACATGCATGATTGAAGTCCATGTCAAGATATTTCATATAGGTTTCATAATCAATGGAATAGATTGAGTCATTTATTATGGAATAGCTTATCTCATTTTCCAATACCGGCATTAGAGTATACAGTTTTTCCTGATTCTCAATTTCCCGCTGCCTTCTTTGTCTTTCTGCAGTAACAGTGCTCACCGCTTCCTTTACCTTTTCCGTCAGCTCTGTTTTGCTGAAGGGCTTAAGAATATACTCCCTGACATTATTCTTTACGGCCTCTACGGCAAAGTCAAAGTAATCATAGGCGGTTATTATAATTAAGTAGACACTTGGTAAGAACCTCCTGATTTCCTGTATGGCATTTATCCCGTTTATCCCTGGCATCTTTATATCCATAATCACTATGTCCGGCCTCAACCGCTCGGATATCTCGATGGCTTCCCTTCCATTTCTGGCCTCGCTGATCTCCAGCTGTCCCGGAAATCCAGACGATAATATCCCTTTGATTGAATCTCTGTCATACTTCTCATCATCTGCAATAAGAAGCCTTAACATACCTCTTTCAACTCCTTTATTGGAATTTTTAGATAAATCCTGGTGCCAAACCCCTTGCTGCTTTCAATAGAAAACAGATCCCTTTCGTCATACATGAGCTCCAGCCTTTTAATTACACTTTTTATGCCCATCCCGGTGGTATGTCCAATATGTTCCTGTTCGTAATCCTCGGAAGTAATCTTGTTCAAGGTCTCCTCATCAATACCGCAGCCGCTGTCCTCGATAAGTACTATGCACTTATCATCCTCCTCGTATATATCAATGTTGATTATTCCGCCGTCCTCCTTCGGCTCAATACCATGAATAAAGGCATTTTCTACAAAGGGCTGCAGTGTCATTCCGGGTACCCTCACCCTGCTCAGGTCTGCTGATACATTGAGGTTGAATTTTACCCTGTCCTCATACCTTGATTCCTGAATATACATATACTGTTTGACTACATTTACTTCTTCTTCCAAAGTTGCATCCCTGTTCATCATACTCAGGCTGTACCTCAATATACCGGATACGGATTTAATAAGACTCTCAGTCTTCTCTGCGTTTTCCTGAATGGCGGTCTGATTTATACAGTTGAGAGTATTAAACAAAAAATGGGGGTTTATCTGTGACTGTAATATTTTTAACTGGGATTGCTTCAAGTCATTTTGGTATTTTAATAATGTGGTCTCTTCATCTCTCAGTTTCTTTTCCAACTCAGCAGTTTCCTTCAGAGAAACGATATATTTTTTTATGTGGCTTATCATTGAACTGAAGGCTTCCGACAATATATCCAGTTCGTATATATAGGTTTTTTTCCCTTCATGATAGGTAAAGTCGCCGCCGGAGACTTTCTTTGATGTATCTACCAGCTCCCGAAGCTTGTCTAGTATATTTTTTATAAAAAATATCGTGTTGATTATACTTATCAGCACAGCAGTGATAATATATATTGATAATATTTTATAAATGTATTTTTCTTTATCCTTAAGTCCCGCATACACCTCATTGTTATAGGTAAGATAGCTGTCACTGAGTTTTGAGATAAATGTGCTG
>JAUZPH010000124.1 GCA_030706065.1 Bacillota bacterium
AAAGTCACTGCTTGAATCTACTACTCTGGCACCTTTTATAAGCAATTCCATATCCCTTGCTCCTTTCCAACCGGTCAACTGCCGTCTCTAAATGTCTTCGAACCGTACTATATCGTCACAGTATTCACATCGGAACTCCCTTTTTTCGTAATCCACCAGATGAAAAACATGGGGCACATACTCTTCCACAGAGGTTACACATCTTGGATTTTTGCATTTTATCACGCCTTCAACCCTGGTGGGAATCTGAAGCTTTATTTTTTTAGTAATTACTTCATCTTCTATAATATTGATAGTGATATCAGGGTCTATGAGCCCCAATACCGTAAGTTCTATATGAAGCTCATTTTCTATCTTTATGATATCCTTTTTTCCTATCTTCACACTGGGAGCGTTCATGATGAGCGCCACTGTAAAGTCCGCACCCGTCAGGTTCAAATAGTTGAATATCTTAACCCCAAGGCCTGCAGTTATATGGTCAATTACAATTCCTTTTTTAATACTGTTGATAGTAACCATTGCTCTTCCCCCCCTACACTAAACCAAGCAGTTTTATTATAAGTGCCATTCTCACATACATTCCGTTTTGAGCCTGCTTGAAGTAATAAGCCCTCGGGTCATTGTCCACTTCATAATCTATCTCATTTACCCTCGGCAGCGGGTGCAGTACTATCATATTGGAGGGCGCCAGCTTCATCTTGTCGTTATCCAGGATATAGCTGTCCTTGAGCCTGATATAATCCTGTTCATTGAAGAACCTCTCTTTCTGTACCCTTGTCATATACAAGATATCCAGTGTATCCAATACATCTTCCATTCTTTCTGCCGCTTGGAATTCAATATTGTTTTTAGCCAAAACTTCATTAATTATATAATATGGAACTTTCAATTCTTCCGGAGAGATAAGAACAAACCTGTTATTATCATATCTTGACAGGGCTTTGATTAAAGAATGGACAGTTCTTCCGAACTTCAGGTCTCCGCAGGCACCTATGGTGAGGCCCGAGAGTCTTCCCTTGACATTTCTTATGGTGAGCAAATCCGTGAGGGTTTGAGTGGGGTGCTGATGTCCGCCGTCTCCTGCATTTATTACAGGCATATCGGTGTACATGGAGGCTATTCTTGGCGCTCCTTCTTTCGGATGCCTCATTACTGCAATATCCGCATAGCATGCAACGGTCCTTATTGTATCCGATATGCTTTCCCCTTTTGCAACTGAACTGGAATTAGGCTCGGAGAAGCCCAGGACATTTCCTCCCAGCCTTAACATTGCAGCCTCGAAGCTGAACCTTGTCCTCGTACTGGGCTCGTAAAACAGAGTAGCCAGGATTTTCCCGTCACAGATGTGGGAAAATTCCCTGGGGTTAGAGATGATTTGACCTGCCAGTTGAAACACTTCTTCCAGTTCTTCAACTGTAAAATCCATAGGGTCGATTAAATGTCTTGTCTTTAACATATTCATCACTCTCCTTCTTAGCCTCTCGGGGCTAAATTTAAAGGTAAAGAAACATAGGTATTTCATGGCATAAAAAATGCCCTCCAAAAAGGAAGGCATAACAATACCAAGGTAAACTGAAATTCTCAGCTTTATGACTTCCTTACTGATCTCTCTGGATCAACTTAAAGGGCTATGTTTTTAATTATCTTAACATAGCCTGCCATATATGTCAATTCAGTAAATTATATCTTTATTAAAATATATTTTGTGTTATAATAAAAACATATGAGTTTTCGGGAATGAGGTGATATATAGATGGACGCAATGACTGCAATGGTTATAGTAACTTCTGTTCTCTTCGTAGTGGGAGGCGTAATCTTAAATAGGAAATGTGACAAGGCCGCAAAGGAATTTCAAACGCGAAACAAAAAAAGATAAGAAACAGGAGTTATTCTATAAACAGCGATTTATTTATTTGGATAACTCCTCTTGTCTTTTTTGATACATTTATTTGATAATAAACCTTTACTGTTATATCCTGAAAAATATTCGGTTATTATATTTACTAATTAATTACATTATTATATAATAACATCATTAATTGTAGAATTACATTAGGTAGGTGAATAATTTGAATTTTTCAAAAAGTTTCTTAAGCAGGGACATAATGGAAAAGTTTGCAGCTCTTCTTATAGTGGCCGTGCTTATATTCATTTTTCAAGGTATTTTGGATTTGCTTCTCTTTACCTTTGTCTTTTCATTCTTTCTGTATATTATACAAAACTTTTTATACATCAACTTAAGAAAGTTAATACGGGTTGAGAGGAAAATAGTAATTGCCTTTGTATTTCTTCTTGTGGTTGCTTTGATATCCTTTTTCCTTTATAAATATATTCCTGTTATCATCACTCAATTTAAGGAAATAGTTGAAGAACTTCAGGAATTTGATGTTAACAAGTTAAAAGGTACGATACCTCAAAGTGTACTGGATATGGTCCAGAAGATTGATCCGAAGGATTATATTCAAACCGGAAGTTCTGCCGCCGTTAAGACCATTACTAATATTGGCAAGCTGGGATTTGATATATTTTTATCCCTCATATTAAGTTTCTTTTTTATAATCGAAAAAGACGAAGTTGTAAACTTTGGCCGCAGAATTGAAAACAGCAAGCTGGCAGGGCCTTTTAAAAGCATAAAGTACTTTACAAGGAGTTTCTTGAATTCCTTTGCCAAGGTAATGCAGGCACAGATACTTATAGCCTTTATAAATTGCGTTCTTTCCATTATCGGGCTTTCCATTATGGGTTTCCCGCAGGTTCTTGGCCTTGGATTCATGGTCTTCCTTTTAGGACTTGTTCCGGTGGCAGGAGTATGGGTCTCCCTGATACCGTTATCGATTATTGCCATAAAAATCAGTGGTGTAACCCTGCTTATTTATGTATGGGGTATGATAGCGGTAATTCACTGCCTTGAGGCATATGTCCTGAATCCGAAAATCATGTCCATGAATACAAAACTCCCGGTTTTTCTGACCTTTCTCATTCTTATTGTCTCGGAGCATCTGATGGGTATATGGGGCCTTCTGTTCGGAATTCCTATTTTCATGTTCCTCCTGGATATATTCGATATAAAGGTTTTTAAAACTCCGGAAGAAGTAAAAACAGTCAATAAATAAAAAGAGCCCAGAGCTCTTTTTTTATTTGTTCGGCAGTCCCCTGACAGGCTTTCGCATATCATTGTCGGTATCCATGGTTATAGGATTTGCAGTTTTGGGATTGCTGCTTCTGTTGTCATTCTTTCTTTCTTTTTCGGATTTATTACTCATTTAAAGCACCCCTTTCATTATTAGCTTTCCCAAATGAAGTTATGGTATTCCTGACAGTATCAGTTTCTCCCCAAGTATGGAATTACTGAGTCAATATACAATTCTAAAGCTTTTTTCTTCTCCTTTTATTTCCGCCTCATCTATCGATACATTTTCAACATCCGAAAACAGGTTGCCTTCTCTTATCTTATAGAGGAAGATATCCAGTTTATGTTCTTCTCCCTGTACTTCAATCTCAACTCTGCCGTCATAGCAGTTTTTAACCCACCCCGTCAACTTCATACTTAAGGCCTCTTTATATGAAAAAAATCTGAAGCCTACCTGCTGAACCTGTCCGGAGACTATAATATGGTATCTCTTCATTTTACTCTCCTCCCATATCGTTTGCCGTGTTAACCCATCAATTGATATAGTTTTCAAATGTGTAACAAATACAGTCCTATCCATATTGTACCATAGTCAAATCAAGTTATAAACTCGTATGATAATGACTGGCTTACGCTCTTTTACCTTTAATAATCCGCTATTTAAAATTTATGGCGATAAAATAAATGAGTAATTTTTACTCTGAATCTGGCAACAATATAAGAAGAATTTGTTTTTGGGAGGATAAAATATGGAAACTACAATTATGGCATTAACCATCGACCCAAGGGTTGATCATGCGCCCCAGGTACAGACCGTTTTGACAAAACACGGCTGCATAATAAAGACACGGCTTGGGCTTCACGAGACCAGTGAAGACCATTGTGAAAACCGGGGATTGATCCTGCTGCAGATAAACGGGAAGAAAGGTGAGATAGAAACCCTTGAAAGAGAACTTGAAGATGTAGAGGGAGTAAACGTAAAATATATGACTCTGTGAAAAGTGCGGCTCTGCTGCACTTTTTCATATAAAAATCATTTGTATATTCTGACAAAAGCCCTTTTACCGATAAAAGATTTTCCTGCATTAATTTATATTTTTCAAAATAATTGGCATACTACATATATCTTTGGTTACCTGTTCCAAGGTGACCATATGTTGTAAACTTAGGAGGTTGGAAAGGTATGACTAATATCCAATATGGAAAAAGTATTCAGAAACTCATCCTTCTTGTGGGTATAGCTGCCGCAGTCATTTTTTCAAATAAATATTCCATTACCTTTGCCGAAGGGCAGTTCCCTCCTGATTCTGTTTTCAAATATCTGTATAATGAGAATCAGGTAAGCGGAAGCTACGTAGAATATGCGCAAAAAATCAAAAGTAAGGCATCGGATAAAGGGATAACTTTCACCATTGATGAAGCTCTCTATGACGGCAATATACTGAATATTTCCTTTATTATTCAAAGTAACAAGGCGTTTGACAGAACTCCGGCAATTCTGGGAGACTCTTTGCTCGTAAATAACAAAGAACTTGCCGGGAGTGACGGCGGCAGTAAATCAGAAGCCCTTGACAGCCATACCTTCATTGGATTAAAAAGCTATCTGGTTAACAAAAATACCCTTCCTCAGGATTTGAAAGTGGAATACAAGGCTAGAAATATTGCCGGTATAGATGGCTCCTGGAGCTTCAAATTCAATGTAACCGGCGCAAATACTATGAATAAAAGAAAAGCATACTCTCCAAGAGCCTGTGCATCTATCGAGGGTGTGAATTATAAGTTTAATGAAGTAATACTCACTCCTGTCAGTTCATGTCTTACTATTTCAATCAGTTTTCCGGACGACAGAAGGAACAGTGATGGCGGAAGGTTGTTAAAAGACTTTTTCCTCTACGATGATAAGGGAAATATGTTGAATCCAATTGGAGGAAGGGGCAGCGGAGAAAATAATGATTTCAGCCAGGAACTCTACTTCAGCAATGTCAAGGAAGTTCCTGACCATCTGACCGTTCTTCCGGTGGACTTTTTAGTACAGAATGGAAAACCCGAGCAGGTCGTAAAAGAGGCCCTGAAATTTGATATACCTCTTAATAATTAATAAAAAAGCCGCATTGCGATAAAAAGTTCGCAATGCGGCTCTTCCTTTATTCCATCTTCAGCTTTTATCTAAAGATGTGTGAGTTTAAACATTAACAAATTCACTGGAGAAAATATCGAATTTTCACCGATTTTTCGAAGGAGATAAATTCAATTATAAATTTCCGCAGCTATATATGTTGAGGAACTTCTCTGTCACACCTTGAATTTATTGATTTCAACGCTTAATTCCTCGGCAAGAACATTAAGCCCCTTTGATGATTCTGATATCATCTCTATGGAAGCAAGCTGTTCCTGGCTGGCAGAGGATATTTCCTCGGTGCTAGCAGCTGATTCCTCTGCTATAGCAGAAACATCCTGAGTCTGCTGGAAGATATCTTTTGATTTTTCATTGATGGTTTTCATAGCTGCCGCAGTCTGCTTAAAGCTGTTTACAATTCCATCATATGAGGTTTCGATTTTGCCGAATACTGCCTGAGTTATTTTCAAAGCTTCCTTCTGCTCATTTACCAGGAGGCTTGCCTTATTTATGTTTGACACTGCCAAACTTGTTTTTTCTGTTGTACTGTTTATTATGTCCGTTATCTTCTTTGCGGCACCTGAAGATTCCTCCGCCAGATTTCTGATTTCTTCTGCCACCACGGCAAAACCTCTTCCTGCTTCGCCGGCTCTTGCTGCTTCTATAGCTGCATTAAGTGCCAGAAGATTGGTTTGATCCGCAATGGAAGTAATAACATTTATAATATCCGATACCTGTTCTATCATCCTGCTGAGCTCGTTTATCGACAGGTTGGCTTCGCCGGACACAGCTATATTTTCATCCATCTTTTGAGCCTGCATATCCACAGCCTTTTTACCTTCTACTACAGAGTCAAGAGATTTGACGGCATTTTCTGCTCCCTTGGAAGCTTCATCCGTAATATCTTCAATGAGGCCTGCCACATCAGACATTGTTGAGCTGATATTATTGACAGTCTGTGCCTGGCTGCTGTTTCCGTCTGCCAGTTCTTCTATAGTTGCTGCCACCTGGTTAACGGTCTTCACGTTTTCATCCGTAACTCTGGTAAGGTCATCCGAATGAGAAGTTATGGTAGATGAAACCTTTTGCAACTTTATTACCATCTCTCTTAAAGCTGCTCTGGTGTCCGCCAGTGCCTTGGCCATAGCCCCGGATTCATCCTTGTATTTCAATAGTACATCAAAAGACTTGTCATCCACCAGGTCCAATTTAGCAGTTCGCTTGGTTACTTCCGTTACCCTTACAATGGGCTTTGCAATAAACCTTCCTACAACATAAGCCAGTATTACTCCAATTACCATGGAAATTCCCAGGCCTATCAGGACAGAGTTTGGCGGCAAATGGAACATTCCTTGCTGCTGGGCTGCGCCAGCGCCTGCTTCAGCCGTTGCCGTATTGGAACCGGCATTTGGCATCTGCCCGTTGCCAGTGGAAAAAACTGAAGCAAATACATTTATCGCTGCCACGATTAATGAGTTCACCACGGACAAAACAACAATTTTCGTAGAAATTTTTTTCATATGTATCCTCCTCTTGTACTTTTGTTAAATTATTTTTTGTATTTGAATATATCACGTTTTGTATAAGAAATATTACAGGGTATAATCAGTGAGTTCATTGGCTGTTCCGCTGAAATTGTCACACCCTATATAAATTATCGGCTGAAATGCAGTTTAACTTTATATATAAATCTGCAGCGAAGCTGAAATATTTTATGAGATACCGGAAAAATCTTTTTATTTACGACAAAACTGCTTTGACTAACGGCAAAATACAGAAGGCCATATATGCAGCGTTAACTGCGTATATGGCCTCGTCTCATTTCATCCGTTATTTCCCGTTTCCTCTTACAAACTGTGCAGTTATAGTGACATTTGACGCCGGCATTCTAAAATAGAAGCCTTTGATAGAAACATCCCTGGTACCGTTATTATACATAAGTGATCCGGGTTTCATGTGGTAACCCTTATTTGGTACCACAATTACAAAGACTGTCTGGCCTGGTTCCACCCAGGCCGGGAAGGCTATAATAGTGCCTCCTGCCGTTGACGCAACACTTACCTTGTAAATATCCCTCTCAAACTCTGCTGTTACCGTTACATTTGCTGCCGGCATCACGAAGCTTGTTCCGTTGATAGCTACATCCTGGATCCCGTCATTATACTTTAAGGTTCCTGCTTTCAGGCGGTATCCCCTGGCAGGTGCTACTGTCAAATTCACAGTTGTTCCCATGACAGCGGATGAAGTACTTGCAGTGATCTTTCCATTTGTCAAAGCCCCAATTTTAACTGCATAGAATATCTTCTCAAACACTGCTGATACTGTTACATTTGCAGCTGGCATAATGAAGCTTGTGCCTGTAATAGCTGTGTCCTTCGCACCGTCATTGTACTTCAATGATCCGTCCTTCAGTTTATAACCGACATCCGGTGTTACTGTCAGGTTGACAGTTGTTCCGGCAATACCGGCTGCAGGATCTGCAGTGATAGTTCCGCCGGTCAGGGTACCAACATTAACTGTGTATTCCTTCTGGAACTTAACATTGTCAACATACATTCTTCCCGCAAAATCACTGTCTACATCTGCAAATATGAACATCATATTTCGCAGCATTGTATCCGGTGCTATATTAGGAACGCTGCTTGCGTCCAATGTTACCATAAAATGGTACAATCCGTCGGCGGTCTTTTCTGCAGTGCTCAAATTATCCAACTGAATCTTATAGGTCTTTTGAGCCTGAGCCCAGTACCCCAATGTCGGCGGCTGGAATACAAGGTTGATGTCTATGGCTCCCTTTGAAACGCGAACAGGGCTCATGTACAAATCAAAAGTGACATATTTGTTGTCTCCCAATACCAGGTTATCCATCCAGAAATCCAGACGTGGTGCGGATGCCCAGTTATCGGTAGGCTTAACATCCGGATAGGAATATTCCCAGGACAGAGCCTTTGAACCGTTTGCATCCTTGATAGTCAGTGCAGTTTTAACGCCTGAATCTCCCGACCAATTCCAGCCCTGACGGGTGGAATCTTCAAAGTCCGATGGAAGAGTTGGAGTTCCTAACGGATCATGAATAACCGGCGGTTCAACAACGGCACGGTTTCCGGAGACAGCTATATTGTCAAGGTATATGGCATCTGTACTTGACCCTATGAGCAGAACAACACCTGTCAATTTAGGATCAGAATTAGATCCAATAAGATTCAGTCCTGGAGCATCGTCTTTTGTTACAGTCAAAGTGGCTTTATATTTTCCATCATCCTGCTTTACGAAATTGCCAGGAATAGCTTGAGCTGCCCTTGTAGGACTGGTCCAGTATCCATTGGCAGGCCCCTGTGCCACTACACCTATATTTACAGTTGCAGGTGCATCAGTAATGACATCCATTGTCATTTTTTCTGCTCCTGTGATGTCAACACCTACACCATCGGCAGATATTCTGTTTCCCCAATAGTTGCCGGGATCTACAGCGAGGCCGGAAACTTTCAGCGTATTATTTGCATTAGCGGTTACGATAGACTGATTTGGGCTGCCGCTATTTACAGCAAACTTTTGTGTCGTACCATCGTTAAAATCCCATATAGTTGTGGTGTAGGCCTGCTTTGGTGTACGATCAATAGGCATATAGCTTATTCCCTTTATACGGGCTCGTATATATTCACCGGAAACGCTTAATTCTGGCAGTGACCATACCTGATCATCGCCTGGGTCAAGATTCGTTGCCTCTGTCTTGCCCATCTCAAAGGATGTAAAG
>JAUZPH010000125.1 GCA_030706065.1 Bacillota bacterium
ATGATCTTCAGAGGTGGCTGCATAATAAGGGCACAATTCCTCCACAGAATCAAGGAAGCCTATGACATCAATCCCGAGATTCCAAATTTGATGCTGGACCCATATTTTAAGAACATACTTGAAAGCTATCAGGATGCCTGGAGAGAAGTAATATGTACCGGCGTTAAATATGGAATTCCGACTCCTGCCTTTTCAAGTGCTCTGGCGTACTTTGACAGCTACCGCAGTGAATTCCTTCCTGCCAATCTGCTGCAGGCACAGAGGGATTACTTCGGTGCTCATACCTTCGGAAGAGTTGATAAAGAGGGGATATTCCACCACAAGTGGTTTTGATTAAGAGAGAAAAATATTAAGAATAATTGCTAAAACGTAACTATTAAGCTGTTATATGTTATTAAAGGCTCAATTTCCATTTAAAATGTGAAATTGAGCCTTTTCTTTACACACCGCCGGCATACTTCTGTAAAATATCCATTACCTGCTTCAAATCCTCTATGGGTATCTGTCCCGGCGCCGAAGTGCTCTGTCCTACCGCAAAAGTAAGAGAAGAACCGAATATGCCGCCGATGAGCCGGGTAACAGCTCCGAGCTGGCCCATAGACATTGTGATAACCGGAATTTTCATAGTATTCCTTGCCTTAAGAGTTGTACTTAACAGCACTAAAACATCCTCCAGAGTCTTTGGCATGACAGCTATTTTGCCTGCATCCATTCCATAGGCTTCAGCCTCCAGCAATTTAGCATACAATATATCTTCAGCCGGGGTATAATCAAAGTTGTGAAAGGAAGCGATGACCCCGGTGCCATTTTCATGGGCAACCTTGAGGAGATAATTTATATCCGACGGTGTATTGCTTAGTTCACAATCCACATACTCAATATCAGTTTCCCTGCATACAACCGTATTAATCTCAATGACTTCTGAATCAGACAATGATATAGGCTGACCACCCTCTCTCGCAGAGCGGATTGTAAATATCACCGAAATATTTCCTGCCAATTTCTTTACATCCCTTGCAAGGGCAGCAACGTCCAAGCAGTCAGAAAGGTTATCAAAAAAGTCAGCACGCCATTCTATGATATCCGGACCCTTTACAAGTATTTTATCCAATTCATCCAGAATTACTTCACGGGTTTTTCCGATTAATGGAGTACAGATAAGAGGCCCAGCCTCTCTGCCAATCAATTTCTTATCCATTGTTTTTACCCCCAATCAAGCCTTTATTGTGAGTATATTATTTTAAAGAAAAACTGTCAATTAAGGAAATTATATAAATTGTAATACTAAAGGGTTTCAAGTACGAAACTCAACTTATACATGTGTCAAAATAGTGAAGAGGACACTTTTTGACTATGTATAAGTTAATGGTTGAGTTTAAAACCCTATAAGGCATTATAAAACCTGAAATAAATGAAGACGAGGGCACCACCGGGACTTGTAAAAACGTTGACATAAAAAATCAGGTAAAGCTATAATGAATATTAATAAGAAAAAGTTTAAAATAAAAGCTGGGAGAAGAAGAAGATGCCAAATTATAGAGATAATACTGTTTCAATTGTAAAATGTTCAGAATATCATGAATTTGAGGCTGTCAAAAGGGCTGTAAAGGAAGCGGTTGAACTGCTCGGAGGCTTTGAATCGGTAATTTCTCCTGGAGACACGGTCCTTTTAAAGCCTAATTTTATTTGTGCAGCGGATTATAGAACAGGGGCAACCACCAACCCCAATGTCATCTTTGCCGTAGCTGACTTATGCAGAGAGGTTGGAGCACGGGAGATTATTATCGGCGAAGGAGCCGCTGTCGGGAATGACACCGACAAGGTGTTTGATGAACTGGGAATAAGGGAAAGGGCGGAAAAACATAACTGCAGGCTTGTGAACTTTCACAAGGATGAATATGTCTATGTTATGAATCCCCTTGCAAAGATCTTTAAGAGAATCAGGATTCCCCGTACATTTATGGAAAGCAATGTGGTAATAAATATACCGGTTATGAAGACCCACGACGCCCTTGCAGTAACACTTGGACTGAAGAATATGAAAGGGCTTATACATACCTCCGACAAAAAGAGATTTCATAAATGGGGACTTGCACAGACTGTAGTTGACCTCGGTCATCTTGCACTGCCGGAACTCACCATTGTTGACGGTACCGTTGCGCTGGAAGGAATGGGTCCCGTTGTCGGTGAACCTGTAGGACTGGGACTGCTGATGGCTTCAGCAGATACAGTTGCTGCAGACAGGGTATCCATGGAAATAATGGGCTTTGAGCTTGAGGAAGTGGATTATATCAAGCTGGCAGGGGAGCAGGGCCTGGGCTGCACTGACCTTGATGAAATTAAAGTTGTTGGGGAAAAGCTTGAGACTGTTAAGAGAAAGTTTAAGCGTCTGAGCCTTGACCAGGAACTCCTTAAGGAGATGAATATTAATGTAATGGCCTGCGATGCCTGCAGTGGATGCAATAACGCAATAAACTCCTATCTCTACGGGCTCAGCATCAATGGGCAGTTAGGCAAGCTTAAGGATTCTACTCTTGTATATGGACAAAATCCTGTTATAGAGGGAGAGGACGGCAGGAAGATAATCCGTTTAGGCATGTGTACAAGGAATATGCCTAATGCGGAAGGCCTGTACGTTCCTGGGTGCCCCCCTCATCCAAATCATATAGACGACTTCTTACAGGGACACGGCCTCGACAGGGAGTGATAATGCCTGAAGGTAAACTCCAATATAAGAATATGCAATACTTTCTATGTATCACTTTGCCAACGGCACTTGTTTTTAGTATAATTTTGATTGTTGACATTAAAGTATGAACGGAGGAATTTTTATGGGATGGTTGGGTAAGGTTGTTGGCGGAGCCCTCGGTTTTGCCGTTGGCGGTCCTGTTGGGGCCGTAGCGGGAGCAGCAATAGGTAATAAGTTTGATAAAAATGATAAAAATGACAGGATGGAAGTTATATGCCCTTATTGCAACAAGCCGGTTTTTATCACCGGATATGGAAGATGGACATGCCCTCACTGCAATGATATATTCAATTATTATGAGCCAAATACAAATAGGCAGCAGGAGCAGGATATTTCTGGCAATTCCATGGATGTTACATGCCCTTATTGTAAAAAGGGGGTACTGATAAGCGGCCCAGGAAACTGGATATGCCCGCATTGCAGTGAAACCTTCAGCTATAACGGCCCGAAATCGCAGGAAATACCTCATCAGACCGGCGGAAGCGACATATCACCTTTGTGTTCCATGTTTGGAATGTTTGAGAAAATAGCCAAGGCAGACGGAGTTATATCCCAGCCGGAGATATCGGCAATTGATGTCTTTGTGAAGGAAGTTTTAAAATTGGATGCCAATGATAGGAGAGAGGGTATAGAATATTTCAGGCAGGCAAAGGTGTCTAAGGAATCCTTTGAATATTACGCCGTCAAATTCTATGAAGGGTTAAAAAACAACTTCAATCCTGAGGAGGCTGATAACTTCTTTTACGGAATCACCGAAGCATTATTTAAGATAAGCTATGCTGACCAAGCTGCCTGTCCTGAACAGGAGAGAATGCTCTCAATGGCTGCAAATATCTTTAATATTGACGCATCCTCCTTCAATTACATAAAAGAACAATATTTAAAACCGGATACTGACAAATACTATGAGATATTGGGATGTACAAAAAATGATTCCTTTGAGGTTGTTCAAACCAGATATAAAGCTCTGGTTAAGGAATATCATCCTGATATAATAGCCAGCAAGAACCTGCCAAAGGATTTCATAGAATATGCCACAAGAAAATTCCAGGATATTCAGGAGGCCTACGAAATAGTCCGCCGGCAGTATGCAAGATAGTTTTGAAATATTAAGCCTTTCCCGGGACATGTATTATATTATGTCTCGGGAGGGGCTTTTTTTATTTCCAAAGGATTTTACCGATAAAGACTTGCCAAAATTAATGGACTTGGGGCAGTACATATAAAGGTATATTTTACAGATAATAAACTATATTCATTAAATTGCTGTAGGTGGTTATATGAGCAAAATGGGGAACAAATTTAAAGGTATGGTATCTAAAGTTTCATATAAAGAGCCAAAGGAAGAGTGGCAGTTTTATATACCGGAAACAACACCAGAAAATGACAAACAGAGCGGTAAGGAGCAGTCTGCCCACGGACAGCCTAATGCCACACCACAAAATGAGAAAACTCAGACTCAGAATAATTCTGCGTGTAACCCGGCCGGTACCATTCCCTGTAATATAGACGCCAATCTGGAATATATGAAGAAGAGCTTCAACTACCCATTGAACAAGGATATAAAAATCCGTGAATTTAAAATTGCAGGAAAAACAAGGGCTTTCATCATATATATCGACGGAATGGTAGAAAGAAATATTGTCAACAGGGATATTTTAAAGCCTCTCTTAAGGAATACTGGAACTGAATTCGAGGAAGAGTGTGCGCTTCAATATATTCTGGACAGTGTCATTGAGACCAATGCTGCGGAGAAACTTACAACACTTGAGGAGTGCATACACGAAATACTTTCCGGTGATACCGGAGTATATGTGGATAGTTGTGATTACTACATATTCTGTGAAACAAAGGGCTTCGAAAAGAGGGCAGTAGATAAGCCGCAGATAGAATCAGTGATAAGTGGAGCTCAGGAGGCTTTTAATGAAAATCTCCGTACAAATACTGTCCTGATAAGAAGAATAATAAAGAATAACAATCTGGTGACGGAATTTTTTAAGATTGGCGAGAGGAGCAACAAACTCATTGCAATGATGTATATAAGTGACCTGGCAAATCCTGCACTGGTAAATGAAGTAAAGAGAAGGATAACCGGAGTGCGAACAGATTTTATTCTTGGAGACGGCATGCTGGAGCAGTTCATTGAAAGCGAAGGCATGTCACTGTTTCCTACAACACTAAATACTGAAAGGCCGGACAGAACCGCCGCCAATCTAATGGAAGGAAAGGTTACCATTCTTTCTGATGGAGAACCTTTTGCCCTCATTGTACCGGTTACTTTGATGGAGATGCTGCATACACCTGAGGATATGAGTGTGAGGCAGCCCTACGGGACATTTTTAAGGCTTATAAGACTTTTTGCCCTTTTTGTTGCAGCCTTCCTTCCAGGAATCTACATCGCAATAACAAACTTTCATCAGGAGATGATACCTACGGAACTCTTGATAGCCATAGGCAGTGCAAGGGAAAATGTGCCACTGCCGACCATTATGGAAGTACTGATGATGGAAATTTCCTTTGAACTTATCAGGGAAGCCGGCGTACGTGTTCCGGGGATGCTCGGAACAACTATAGGAATAATTGGAGCTTTGATACTGGGGCAGGCTGCCGTTCAGGCCGATATAATAAGCCCCATACTGATAATTGTAGTGGCGGTGACAGGCCTGGGTAATTTTGCAATCCCCAATATCTCCTTTGCCTTCGGGATAAGGATAATGAGGCTTTTGTTCATAGCTGCAGGAGCAACCCTTGGCTTCTATGGGATATCGCTGTTAATGGTAGTTTTCACTATACTGCTGGTTGATATGAAATCTTTCGGAGTGCCATACCTTACACCTATTGCACCTAAAATCAGGAAAAGCCGTGATCTCCTAAGGAGGGGAGCGGTATGGCGTCAGGAGTTCCGACCTGACTATGTCAACCCATTGGATGTAAGGCGGCAGCCGGATATTTCCAGGCAGTGGACCGTTGAAAAGCCGGAGCAGAGCCATGAGAGGGGAGACAGTGATGAATAAGGGCGGAAAGTTCAGTGTTTATGAAGGAGTTTTATTGACAACTATGATTATAGTTCCCAAGATACTGTATACAAGTACTCCTGTGGTTGTCAAACAGTTAGGCACTGCAGCCTGGTACGGCACACTGATTTCCTGTCTGGCAGCTTTCATTTTCTTCCTGCTTGTATGTATGTTGATGGCAAGGTTTCCCGGAAAAAATATAGTAAAGGTCTTCGAAGCTGTCCTGGGAAAGGTTTTGGGAAAGATATCAGGGATCATTTTTTCAGGGTATATTCTCTATTATGCAGCCTCAAACCTGCGGGAATTCCTTGAGATGATAAAGGTGTATAATCTGCCGGATACTCCGCCAAGCATCATCCTTATAGCCTTTATAGCCGTTTCAACACTGATTGCCTATAAGGGAATAGAGAGCATAGTGAGAATTTCCTGTATAAATTTTTATCCTATCATGCTGGGTTTGTTTATTATTCTTGTCCTGGCATATCCTTACTATGACCCGGATTATCTTAAACCCTATTATGGCTACGGCCTCAAGGGAACACTTTACGTAGGATTTCTCAGGAGCTCAGCCTATCAGGAGGTTATGATTCTTCCCATAATTATTGCATCAATTCACAGCATAAAGGATTTTACAAAGATTGGACTTATAAGTATAGTTATATCCGGCTTTGTTTTCAGTATTTCATTTCTATGCTATGTGATGGCCTATCAATATACTATGGGCAAGGAAAACCTGTCGGGGATTTTTCAGTTGTCAAGGGTAATATACTACAGCAGATATTTTCAGAGAGTGGAATCCATATTTCTTTTTACATGGGTAATCTCTTCTCTTCTGACAGTATCCACCGCTTTTTATTCATCCATAAGAGTTTACTGCCAGAGTTTTAACATCAAGAATCATAGGCCCATCCTGATTCCTTTTGCGCTGCTGATGTATGTAATAGCGCTTCAGCCCAAAAATATATCGGAACTCATAGAGGTAAACCTGCGGTTTGTACGGCAGTACAGTCTTATTCTTATCTTTGGGCTGCCTGTATTGGTACTCTTAATAGCCATAATATTTGGAAAGAAGGAGGATAACTGTGATGCTTAGACGCTGTACTGTGTTTATGATAATATTATCAATTATCAGCTTCATGCTTGCAGGGTGCACAGATTCTTCCGAAGTAGACGACAATGTATACGTCGTAGCCATCGGCTTGGATAAGGGGGTTAATAACAAGGTCGTTGTTACCGTACAATATCCGACATATAGAAAGTCAAAGGGTGGAGCCGGCGGAGGGGGAGGAGATACCGGACAGGGAAGCAGCAATTTACACTCCGTGGAGGCTCCGTCACTGCTTGAGGCAATTGATTTGCTGAACATGGCAGTATCCCGCCGTATTCAGCTCACCCATACAAAGGTGTTGGTGATTTCGGAAGAGTTTGCCAGGGAGGGGATGGGTGCCTTTCTCGCCCCTCTTGCTAGATTCCGAGGAGCTAGGAGGACAATGTTTGTAGTTGTAACCCGGGGAAGTGCACTGGAATTTATTCAGGAGAATAAAACGTTTATAGGGGAAAGTATTACCAAGACCATAGAGCTGATGTTGGCCCAATCCAAAAATACAGGATTTTTCCCGATGATGAATTTTCACTACTTCTATAGAGATATCATCTCCACCTATGGCAATGCCATAGCGGCCTATGCGGGTGTAAACAAACGCCAGGAGATTGAGACGGGAGGAGGTAAGAAAAAATCTCCATTAGTTACACATGGGGATCTGAAACCTGGAGAAATGCCGAGAATTGGAATTGCAAAGAGGGAGTATGTTGGAACAGCTCTGTTTAACGGTGACAAAATGGTAGGGAGCCTCAATCCTTATGAAACAAGATATATGCTGATGCTCAGAGGGCTTTTCCAGAAAGGCATTATGACCATTGAAGATAGAAGGTCTCCGGGGAATGGAATAATTGTAAGCATCAGAAACGGAAGACGGCCTAAGATTACCGGAAGGTTTGATAACGGCAGGCCAGTGATTGATCTGGATTTGAACATTGAAGCGGACATCGGATCAATCCACAGCAGGATAAATTACGAAAGCACAAAGCTTATTGAAGATTTAAACAATCAGCTTGAAGTGGCGATAAAGAAGGGGGTTGAAGAAACCATAGAAAAGACAAAAAAGGAATATAGGACTGATGTATTTCTCTTTGGGAAAAAGCTGGCAGGATATTTCCCCACTATTCAGGAATGGCAGAAATATGACTGGCTTTCCCACTTCCCTGATACGAAAGTCAATGTAAAGGTAGAAGTGAACGTAAGAAGAACCGGGCTTAATATTGATTCCAGCCCGATTATTGAAGGACCGCAGCCCGAATAGGGAAGGAGTGAGGAGTTTTGAAGGTTCTGCTATCATTAGTGGTTATGGCAGCAGGGTATTACAGCCTCAGCTACGGTGTTTATCTCTGGAAAAATGAAGAAAGCAAACTCCCGGGCTTTGGAGTGATTTTAATTACATTGCTGGGAGTTATCTTGCCGATTATAGATCTAAATCTCAAAGTGTAAAAAATTAATAAAATATGCAGGTCTTCCCGCAGGAATATAACTTGTTAAGAAGTTATATTCCTGCGTAAATACTAATTTGATAACCAGAGAGGCAATAAGGAATTGTTATCAGATACTTTGGAAGTTTGCTCCACTATTGCTATTCATGCTGTCCTTTTCCATCCATTGATGATTGAAAACGTTATTCACTACAATTATAATCGAATCAGGTGGTTTTAAACGTATTACGGATGGGGAAATTTATACCTTCAGTATTCGCCTGAGGAAATATTGAATTTTTAGCAATATTTCCTCAGGCGATAGATTAAGAAGTAAATTTCCGCATCTATAAGAATAATCTTGTAGGGGTGGGGAAGATGAAAAGAAAGTGGACAATAGTTTTAGCATCATTAGTAGCAGTAACTTCAGTAATGACTGTACCTGCCCGAAAGGCCAGTGCAGCAGCGCAAACACCAATCACAAGAAGTCAGGTTGAACAGAGGGCCATAAGTTTAGTAGATTTATCATGGACATACTCTTCTGACAAGAACAGCTACATTGATCCCAAGTATGCATCAAGCGTTACACTGCCAAAGCAATTTCAGGGAGTTACCACAGCGCAATTTACAGGTATACCTTATGCCTGGGGAGGAATTGACGGAGTTGATACCCATTCTTATAATGCTCCATGGACAAGCTTC
>JAUZPH010000126.1 GCA_030706065.1 Bacillota bacterium
CCGGTATAAGGAGCATCACTAAATATGAAAATACCAATCTTGTCTTTATAGACATGGCTATCCCCCTGCCTAATCAATTATTATAGAAGGAATCCAGCCATTGGCCGAATTCCTGAAATTCGTAATGCTTGACTATTTTATAGATGCGGAAATTTATATTTTAATTTATCGCCTTCGAAAAATCGGTGAAGATTCAATATTTTCTCAGGCGAATACTATAGGTTTAAATTTCCGCATCCTTATTCGTATCTAAGTGCATCAATCGGGTCAAGCTGTGCAGCCTTTCTGGCCGGGTATATTCCGAAGAATATGCCGACGGCGGAGGAGAATATAATTGCTCCTGCTACTGCACCTACAGAAAGAACCGGGTCTATACCGGCAAAGTTTCCGATGAGCTGTGCCCCGAATATACCTAACAGCATCCCAATTATTCCACCGATTAGAGATATAATTACGGATTCAACCAGGAACTGCAGCAATATTCTGGTGGTAGTGGCTCCTATAGCCTTTCGTATACCGATTTCCCTTGTTCTTTCCGTTACAGACACAAGCATTATATTCATAACGCCTATTCCTCCAACCAGCAGAGAAATGGCTGCAACAGCACTTATGAATGCGGTAAATATGCCCAGTACACTGTTTATCTGATCAAGCATGTTTAAAGTGTTCTGTGCCGAATATATCTCATTTCCTCTGTTGTTATGCCTTGATTCCAGTATATTAAGTGCCGCATTACCGGCATCCCCGCTGTTGTCCTTTGAAGTTGACATTATAGTTACAGCCGATATCTTAACCGGATTGGACTGTAGGCTGTCTATAAGTGTATAGGGTACCTTAAGCATTACCGGCTGGTTTCTCATGGCTCCGAAGGGAGAACTGATTCCCTTTTCCACACCAATTATCGTAACTTTTTTCTTTATGGAACCCTGTCCAACCTGCATGCTCAGTCCCACGACATCATCATAACCGAAAAGCTGTTCAGCGGAGGTTTGATCGATTATTCCCACTGCTGCCCCCTCTTCATATTCCCTCTCATTAAAGAATCTGCCGTATACTATCTCAGTGTCATTGATATACGCCATATCCGGCGAGCCGCTGCTGATCACAACTCTCTTGCTCTGTTCGTTTGCCACCGCCATCCCCTGCATACTTACCGAGGGACTTGCATATTCCACTATATCTATTTTATCTTTAATCTGTTGAATATCCTTAAGTGTGATATAGTCGGTATCCTGTGCCTTTGTTGTGTCAACTCTTATATTGACGGAGGATGCTCCAAGCTTTTGGAATTCATCATTGATGGCACTTTGTCCGCCGTTTCCAAGGGAAATGATAGTTATAACTGAGCTTATACCTATTATTATCCCCAACATAGTAAGAAAAGCACGCATCTTGTTTGCTCTTATACTATTGAGTGCCATCTTTATGCTTTCAATTATACTCATCTTATCCCTCTCCTATAATACAATTCTATCTTTAACCTGTTCGTCAGAGACTATCTCGCCGTCCCTGAAGCGGACGATCCTCTTGGAATGCTGTGCTATGTCTTTTTCGTGGGTAACCATAACCACCGTTGCGCCCTCATTGTTAAGGGACTGGAATATTCTCATTATCTCCACGGAAGACTTTGTGTCCAGGTTACCCGTTGGCTCATCCGCCATTATTACAGCCGGCGAATTCACTATGGCACGGGCAATGGCTGCCCTCTGCTTCTGTCCACCGGATATCTCGTTAGGAAGATGCTTTACCCTGTCTTCCAGACCTACCTTTTCAAGAGCTGACAATGCCTTGTTCCTTCTTTCCTTGGCAGAAACGCCGGCATAGAGCATCGGGAGTTCCACATTCTCCAGAAGGGTCATCCTGGGAATGAGGTTGAAGGCCTGGAATACAAAGCCTATCTCCTTGTTCCTTATGTATGCAAGCTCATTGGGCTCCATACTTGAGACATCCTTTCCGTTTAATATATATTTGCCGCTGTTCAATCTGTCCAGGCACCCCAGTATATTCATAAAGGTGGACTTTCCTGACCCGGAAGGCCCCATTATCGCTGTAAACTCTCCCTTTTCAACCTTCAGGCTTACAGACTTTAGTGCTGTAAATTCCATGTCCCCGGTCGTGTATATTTTAACTATATCTTTAACCTCAAGCATTATTTCACCTCCGCTGCATCCTTTACCTTGACACCATCCTGTATACTTGTTGAAGGATTAAGTATAACCTTTTCTCCGGATTTTATACCATCGGAAACTCCAACTTCCGTATCGGATTGTATGCTTGTAGAAATGTTCTTCTCATGCACGACGTTCCCCTCCAGAACATATACATAGCTCTTATTGTCCTTTGTAGATTTTACACTTTCTGCCGGTACCATCAACACATTTTCTGCCTGTCCGACAAGAATATCTACATCTACGTCGAAGTTTATCTTCAGGTCAGCAGCCTTGTCCAGTATATCTATCTCAGCTCCAAGGGTTGTATCTCCGCCGGAGGCCGACATTGCCTTTCCTGCAGCAGGATCAAGAAAGGAAACCTTGCCCTTGTAGGTGCTGCTTCCGCTGGTTATTACAACATCCTGTCCAACTTTAACCTTTGCGGCATCAAACTTACCAAGGGACAGCACTGCTTTCAGATTACTGGTGTCCTGAACGGTAACTGCCGGCTGCGCTGCATTCCCCATCTGTCCTTCTACCACGTTTAATGCAGTAACCACACCGTCAAAATCTGCCGTGATAGTTGTTATATTACTACTTTGTTTTTGCTTTGCGGAATCCAGTGTCAGCTTAGCAAGAGATACTGCATTGTCCGCCTGCTTGAGTTTTTCGTTGGAGATTGGTGAAAGTGCCGCTCTCTGTGACTTCAGGGTGCTTAATGTTGTAGCTGCAGTGGCATCAGGTTTTGGATTGCTTGACAGGTCATTTATCTGCTTGTCCAAATCGGCAATTTTACTGTTTATTGAATCATTCTGATTATAAAGGTCATTCCTAGACAGTGCTGCATTATCATACTGAAGCTGTGCCTGCTTTACAGCCGTGTCCAGATCCTGTGCCTCATATTCTACCATTACCGTTCCGGCCTTGACACTGTCTCCGACCTTTACATTCACCTTTTTAACCTTGGCCTGCTGGCCGAAATAGTCCTTTGAATTCTTTGACTGTATTGTAGCAGTAGTTGAAAGATATGACTTTATCTCACCAACCTGAGCCGCAGATGTCTTTACCGTTATGATATTTCTATCCTTTCTGCCTCTTCTTACCGCATAGTAGCCTCCCCCTAAGAGAACCACAATCAATATCCACACTATATATTTCTTTTTCATTACTTTCCCTCCAAATATATTCTCATTTATATTTTAACCTTATATATACTAATATTCTAACCCTTCATTCTAAATTGCAACTAAAGTAATTCTTAAATTTTTCTAAAAATCCGAGTATTTTTAGAAAAAAACGGTTTGCAGCATAGCCACATTACACAGCAGAAGCTTTCAGCTGATCAATATGCCTAAAATAATGGAAGCTTGCTGTGGGTAATGTTTAGTACATTATTTTTTGACTCTGTTAAAGAACATTGTTGAAATATTTGGTATTCCATTTGCTTATCCCTTATAATGGAATTGGCTCGCAATAGTAGTATGTGGTGAACTAATGCTATGAAAAAACATGTTAAAAAAAGTCAAGATTATAGATACATAATGATTTAATATGGAAATGGAGTAGATGATGAGTTACTTTGATATCACCCAAGGAATAATTGATTACATTGAAGATAATCTGCATGAGAATATTCAACTCGAAGTAATTGCAAAGAGGACAAATTTCTCGCTCATGCAGGTTTACCGAATTTTCAGCATCATTATGGGGATGACACTTAAAGAATATATAAGAAGAAGGCGAATGTCCAAAGCATTATTTGATATAAAGTTTTCGTGTGAACCAATTATCAATGTTGCTCTAAAGAGTGGGTATTCTACACACGAGGCTTTTTCAAGAGCATTTAAAGAACTCTTTGGAGTTTTGCCTATAGAATATAGAAAAGGCCGTAATACAATAATCCCTACTTCTAAACCTGAGATAATGAAAAACTTCATACATAAAGCTTCACATGAGGCTGCATATAGAGGACTTTATGAAAAAAAACATATTGAAGTCTTTTTTGCAGTCAAACCTTCCATGAAATTAATCGGAAGGGTAAATAGGGAAGGTTTGAAACCAGATGTGTTTTATGATTACTGTATAAAAAGTGGAATAGATAACAGTTTCGCTAGGATTACTGATATCCTCTTTTGTTGTGGTGCGTGTCTAAATAAGCCAAACCCTTATGATATGCATATGTTCTGCGTGGCCACTCCGATTGATTATGCTGGCGAGATACCTGATGGCTTAGAGGCGTTTGATATACAACCTTCTGAATACGCAGTATTTCAGCATACAGGATATCCTATGCCGGATCATGGGGGCGTTATTAACTCGGCTTGGGATGCCGTAAGTTCATTTAAACCAGTAGAATTTGGCTATAAACTAAACATGGACAATGCCCCGGTTATTGAAATCGATGACGACCTTGGGTACTTTTTACTTATTCCGGTAAGAAAGATTAAATAAAGGAGAGTTAATAAACATGCCATATCCAGGAACACTTAAAGAATCATTAGAAAACAATAATATTGATGAGAAAATTATTATGAAGATTTACGAAGGATTCGAGGACATTGGAGATAAATCCTCAAAAAAGGTAAAGGTAATGTTCATGAGACGTGCTATGAGTGTCCTTGATGAACATCTTGATTATGAGAAACGTTATAAGATTATTGACGCTTGTGCTTGTTGTTTAGGTGGATCAAGAGAGAAGAATGTAAAAAAATTTCTTAAGAGCTTACAAGGTCAGAATCTGTCACTTTCAGAGAAAGTACAAGCACTTGGAGAGGCACGACCTTTCTATAATTCAACTACTTTAAATGAAGATGGGACAATAATCGATGGCATATACTATAAGGTTGACGATAAATATAAGTGTGCTTGTACTTGTCTAAATAACGAAAGTATTACCGAACCTATTTCATCCACTTATTGCTTATGTTGTGCAGGACACTATCGTCATCATTTACAAAATGCTTTGGGTATCAAGTTGAAAACCAAAAAGGTAGTGTCCTCGGCAATTGAGAGCCTTGAAAAAGAGCCTTGCATTTTCATGTTTGAGTGTATTGATTAAAATAAATAGTATTCTTTAACACAGCCTATTTTTTAAAACCTTCCCAATGCGAGGTACAGGCTGTATGGTGACATCTATATATATGTTATAGCCGGATTATTGCTCTGTTGTAAATTAGTAGTAGGTGGAATTTGATGGACAAACCTCTGTTATATATGCCTCCTTCTCCGGAATTGAATTCACACTTTTTAAATCGCAAACCCTTAGGAACTCAATGTTGAAAATTAGCATCTGGAGCATATCCATCAACTTGAAATCTGATTTTTTGATTCTTCCGAAGCAATTCCACTTTAACCATGATATATTGTTGTTAAGATATTTGGGCAACACTATGAAAGTGCGCACGAAAGCTTTTAAGCCGTGTTCTAAAGAACTTTGCTTTTTGATTATGGTAGTTTTTTCACTATAAGGCTTGTCAAAATATACACCTACCACGATTTTTAAACATACCAATAATGCGGCTTATAAATATTTTTATCTGTCACATGTTTATTTCACAAACTTCCAAAACCATGTGCTATACAAAAGGGGCTGTGCATAAGTGTTTTACATCTGCAACAGCCCCATCGGTTCAGCAACTTATTCTCCCCTCAGCACCTTCTTCAGTCCTGCAATAAAGTAGGCCGACACTATTGGCGCAGCTCCTATCAGTATAAGGTAATACCTCAATATACCGCTGCCACCGAATATGCTGAGCATTGCAACGAGTATCAGGCTGCTGATTACCCTTCCTCCGTTTAACGCCCAGTCCTTGTTCACCATGTACTCTATCCTCATATCCTCCTCATGGGCCCCGTTGATGACATTGAAGGTAGATGAGGACATTTGGATCATGAAGAATGGCAGGAAAAATGCATCCAAAACTATATACAGCAAGATAGTATTGAAATTCACATTGATAATTAACCCCCACAGTGCAGCAAAGGAGAAGATGGCTCCGGTATACACCGCTGCCACTCTTCTTGGAGGCTTAACTATTTTCTGCACCAGTACAAAGGATCCGGAGGATATCAGCGCACCAAGCAGTGACAGTTTCCCTATGGAAAGCTCGCTGCCGGTGGTCTGAATGATCAAAATATTTACTATAAATACTATTATGACATCCCTGAAGCCCCATAAGAACATCGCCTTTCTTATGTGCCTCCACTCCTGGCAGTTTTTCCCCAAAGCTTTTGAGATATCCAGTCTGCTTCCATAGTTATCACATTTTAAAATCAGGCTTATGATGAGCAGGGCGATAAACAGTGCAAGGGTTATGCCAAAGACAACACTGTAGCCTTTCACTCCGGAAAACCGGCTTATTATATATGCTGCAGTTATTGGAGCAATGACGCCTGCGACCCCTGCGCAGCTTCCATTGTAGCCGTTGAAGGTGTCCCGGTTATCCGTAGAAGTAAAATCAAAGCACAGAGTGTTAAAGGCAAGCCAGTAAAAGCCCGAGGCAATCCCGAAAAGCAGTCCTAAAGGATATATATAGTAGATACCTCTGCTGCCCACAAAAAGAATCAGTCCAAAGAATAGAGCAAACAGCAGCAGCCCTATTCTAAGAGACCATATACCGTTCTTCTTCTTGGAAAGCCACCCGGCGGCAATAAAGGTCAAGGGGGTCATTATGTAATGCATCATGTTATATAGTACTATCACCATAAAACTCTTTGTCTCTCTCCAAAAAAATATATTCACGAATACTCCGGACAAGCCCATGGCCATTGTAAAAAAAGCGCTTACTACAATAAGTATCCTGGCTTCCTTGCGCATATATTACCTCCATCATCAAACAGAATAATTCACCTTTTTAGTATTTGCAGCTCACTTAGGGATATATTCTGACATCACTTAAGAAAAACTTGACAACTTTGGCCTAAATTACTAATATTTAATGTATTATTGTAGCTATATTGAATGCATGAGTATGGAAAGGGGTTAAAAGATAATGTCAGTAAAAATACCAAACAGGGCAGAAGCCTTTGAACTTTTGAGAGAGTTTAATAAAAACGAGAGCCTCATAAAGCATGCGCTTTCCGTTGAGGCCGCCATGCGCCATTTTGCGGAACTTTATAACGAGGATGTGGAGAAATGGGGTATAATAGGCCTCGTCCATGATATAGACTATGAAATGTACCCTGATCAGCACTGTGTAAAGGCAAGGGACATATTAGAAGGTGCAAACTGGCCGGAAGAGTTCATACACGCTGTACAAAGCCATGGTTATGGTATATGTATAGATGTTGAACCTGTGGAAACCATGGAAAAAGTGCTTTTCACCATTGATGAACTCACGGGGCTCATTGCCGCCACCTGTTTCTTAAGGCCAAGCAAGAGCATCCTTGACCTTGAATTAAAATCCGTAAAGAAGAAATGGAAGCAGAAGAGCTTCGCCGCCGGAGTTAACAGGGATGTCATTGAGCAGGGTGCAGAAAGGCTTGGGATGGCTTTGGATAAAGTTATAGAGGAAACGATAAAGGGAATGCAGAAGGCTGCAGAGGAAATCGGCTTAAAAGGCGAGCTGTAGCTTGAATAATATCTCTCCTTCTAGGAATAACTAAAGATGTGTGAGTTTAAACATTAACAAATTCGCTTGGGAAAATACCGAATAGGACAGTTTTTCACAAGTGATAAATTAAGGTATAAACTCATAAATCTATATCTGTACATACACAAGGGAAGGAGAGCAACCAATGAAAAAGAAATTCAAAGTGATAGCAGTACTGCTTACTGCGATCATACTTTTACCAATCCATGTGAAGGCAGAAGAGCCCGAAGGCCCCTTCAAACTGCCACCGCTGCCGTACAGCTATGACGCCCTGGAGCCCTTTATAGATGCAAAGACAATGGAAATCCACCATCAGAAGCATCACGGCACCTATGTTGCAAAGCTGAATGAAGCGGTGAACAAGTACCCGGAGTTGAAGCGAAAGTCTGTTGAGGAACTGCTTATGAACCTGAACAAGCTTCCCGTGGATATAAGGGAGGTCGTCAGAAACAACGGCGGCGGCCATTACAACCACAGCCTGTTCTGGACACTTATGGATAAAGGCAAGGGAGGAGAACCTAAAGGAAAGCTTAGGAAGGATATGGATAAGTCCTTCGGCTCCTTTGACAGCTTCAAAAAGTCCTTCAAGGAGGCAGCCCTGGGCAGATTTGGAAGCGGTTGGGCCTGGCTTGTAAAGGATGGAACCGGCAGCCTGAAAATTGTAACTACACCAAACCAGGACAGTCCAATAATGGAGGGCATAAAGCCCATACTTGGCTTGGATGTCTGGGAGCATGCTTACTACCTGAAATATCAAAACAGGCGGGCCGACTATATTGATGCGTGGTGGAATGTAGTAAACTGGGAGGCCTTAGAAATGGCATATAAATAATCATTAAAGCACGTTAAAATCCGAAGGGTTTTTAGCGTGTTTAATTTTATGGTTTAAATTATTGATATTATAATATATTATATAAGTAAGAATGATTTTTAGGGAGGTATGATTATGAATTACAGAACTCTTGGTAAAACAGGATTCAGGGTTTCGGAAATCTCCATCGGTACCTGGCAGCTTGGCGGCGGCTGGAAAAACGATTTTGACGAGAAGGTGGCAGTAGATATACTGAACAAAGCCATCGATTCCGGAATCAACTTTATAGATACTGCCGATGTTTACAACGGCGGTTTAAGCGAAAAGTACATAGGAAAAGTCTTAAAGAGCAGAAGCGAAAAGGTCTACGTGGCAACAAAATGCGGCAG
>JAUZPH010000127.1 GCA_030706065.1 Bacillota bacterium
GATTCATCTGCAAGCTTTCTTATTTCATTGGCAACTACTGCAAAGCCCCTTCCGGCCTCACCGGCCCTTGCCGCTTCAATGGAAGCATTCAGGGACAGGAGATTGGTCTGGTCTGCGATGGCCTTAATATTGTCAAGTATCTTTAATATATCCTTGGTGTTATAATTCAGTGCTGAGATGGTTTCCTCAACCTTCGACATAGCCTTTGAATTGTTCCCGGAGGCTTCTTTCAGCTTCTCAATGGCGGCAGAGCTTTCTTCAATAATTTCCGTGGTAATCTCTGTAAGGCTATTGACTCTGTTAACGGAATGCATAGTCTCGGTAATCTTTGAGTTAAAGTTATCCGAGATGTCCGCGCAACTTACAGTCTCTGCGGTTTGCAGTGAGGAGCCGTTTGCTATATTTTCAACGGTGCCCGTAATTTCCTGATAGGTCGTGTTTATTTCCTGGGATATATTGAGCAGGGCATCGGAATGCTTTGTTGAGGTCATTGCCAACTCGGAAGCATTCAACATCATATCGCGAAGCTTGTCCACCATAGAGTTGAAGCTGCCGCTTAGTTCATTAAGCTCCCTCAGCACATAGCTTTGAGACCTGACAGTGAGGTTTCCAGTGGACAACTCTTTTGCTGTTGCTATTATTTCATTAATCGGTTTGGTAATACTGCGGGTTGACATTATGGAGATAAATACTCCAATTACAATAAATACAGCAATAATGACGAATATGGAAAGCCGTATCCTGTCGGATGCTTCATACAGTTCCTTTGTAGGTACCACCGCGATGTACTTCCAGCCGGTAGTTTTGTCTGTAATAAACATCAGCTGCTGGCTCTTGTTATCAAAGGTTGTCGGAAAACTATCAATGTCTTTTGCTTTTAGTCTCTTGACAATTTTGTCATCCAGCTTTGTATCTATCTTGGTTTGATCCTTTTGATAAATTATAGTGCCTTCCGCATTTGCAATAAATGCAAAGCCGGTTTTTCCAATGACAATATCCTTACCTCCTGCACTGAGAGCTACCGGCCTTACATCCGCCTTCATAACTGCCAGGTGCTTGCCGTTTGCATCAGTAAACTTCATTACATAACTCAAGACAGAATTTTTTTGAGTATTGTCCTTGTTAAAATTGTTTGGATCAATCCATTGAGAATAGGTGTTGCTTTCCATTGCATCATTATACCATTTCAGTTTCGGCAGCTCGGCCCGGATATTGGCTTCCTCAGTATTTATGCTTCCATAGGTCTTATCCGGGGCAAACAGGGTGACAGTTGAAATAATATTTGAAGTATCCGTAGTGTAGTAGCCTTTAATACTGTTATCGATTCTGGTTTTAAGTGCAGCATCGTCAACTACATTTTCAGTCTTGGTCTTTAAATCCGAAATCAGTGTGCGGTCCTTCATCATCTTCACACCGACGGTTTTAATGCTGGCAGTTATCTGATTGGTGTAAAGAACATATTGATTTAGTATTTGAGTTGTAGAATCACTAAACTGGCTCTCAACGGTACTCTTTGACACCTGATAAGCTATGATGCCTGTGGCCGACAGGGAGATAACTATAAGCAGGGTCGAGGTTATTACCTGATTGAGAAAAATCGTTTTATTTCCAAAAAGTTTTCTTATGGGTTTTAAAAGGTTAAAGAAAATACGGTTTTCTTTAATCGGTTTTATTTTCTGTGGTTTTCCCTGTATAGCAGGTTTATGTCCATACTTGTGGGAAAGTGTTTCCGTCCTATCTTTTTTTCTAAAAATAGCAATCTTCTTCATAATGTCAATAAACCAGGTTAAGGCCGGTTTATTACTAGACCCCCCCTCGTAATTTTATCCGTTTTATTTCTGGGAATCAAGTGGATTTAAGTCCAGTTATCCCATTATAAGAAACCGTGTTCAAGTATATTATCGTTTAATATGTGTAAAGGTTAATATAATATGAAAACATTTTCAACAAAATTAAAAAAATATAGTGCCGGGAACTGTAATAATTATTAGTACCTAATTACTTAACTTAAGTGATACAGATCTTACAGAAAATAAATGGTAAATTTAAAAGTAATAAAAGGCATTAAGACAAAACAATGCACAACTAGCATATATCTACATTTTAATAGAAGATTAAATTACTTTCAATATTATTCTAAAGTTTTCAACATATTTTTTTATATTATAAAGAATATTCTGCTGAAAAAGGCCGACAGAAACTGTGAAAAGGTAATGGTATTAATATATAATTTAATTATAACAGGAAGATGGAGTGATTATTATGTTGTATCGCCAATTCGGCAGTACCGGCTGGCGGGTTTCAGCCATTGGGATAGGCTGCCGCAGCGTTGCCAAGCAATGGGGCATTATAACGGAGCAAATGGCGGAGGGAATTATAAGGACTGCCTATGCAAGCGGAATAAATGTTTTCGATGCCACAGAAACATACGGTGATTCTGTGGGTACTAATGAAGTGCGGTTGGGAAAAGCCCTGAGGGGCTTTAGGAACAAGGTATATATAGCTGCAAAGCTGAGGCCTGTGCTCCAGGGAATGGCTGGAGGCTCAAGGGATATGGAGGAGTTGATACGGACAAGCTTTCGGTTATCCTCCTCAAGGCTTAATACCGATTATATAGATATTTTGCTTTGTGACAGCGGCAGCGATATCACAATGGAGCAATATGCAGGAGGCCTGAAGCTTCTGAAAAAAGAAGGGCTGATAAGGGAATATGGAATTTCAACAGGAAATGTATTAGAGCTCAAAAGATTTTATGAAATCAGTGAAGGCTGCTGCAGGGTAGTACAACTGGAGTACTCACTTCTTGAAAGAACGCCGGAACTTGACATACTGCCCTTCTGCAGAGAAAAAAAGCTGGCGGTTATGGTAAAGAGCCCTCTGGCTAAAGGGCTGTTGTCCGGTAAGTTTGACAGGGCATCCGTTTTCAGGGATTCGCTGAGAAAAGGCTGGAATAGTGATGGAGAGGCAAGGCAGTATTTTGAAAGGAACCTGGATAAGGTGAATAGAATAAAGGCTATGTTGGAGGATGCCAGTGACATGACAACTACGGCGCTGAGATATGTATTATCACATGAAACAGAACCCGTTGCCGCTCCCGGCGTAACCTCCCAGGAACAGGTTTTGAAAAATGTAAGGGCAGGTTTACGGCTTCTTACGGGCAATGAGATAAAGGTGCTTAGGGCGGTGTTAGACTGACAATAAAAGAGAAATTCAGGCAGGCTGAATTTCTTTTTTATTTGGTTTATCCACAAGAGCAGCAGACTTATCCACAGAAATGTATGAGAAGAGGATAAGTTTGTGGATAAGACCCTGCTTGTGAAAAAAATTTAAGAAGCTGTAAACTTTTTTGCAGTATTTGGTGTCTAATGTATAGATGTGTGATTTTATAACGGTTATTGTATGCAAATTAATTCTGTAAGAAAGATAAGTACATATAGGGTGATAATGAATAATCCTTAATATTGCGAATAAGATAGTATGTACTGAATATAGATGTGTGAGTTTATATTGTAATTTATCACCTACGAAAAATCGGTGAAGATTCGATATTTTCTCCGGTGAATTTATTGAGGTTTAAACTCACACATCTTAAGTAGATACAGGAGTGAGATTATTGCAGCATACAATGGCTGTGAGCTTCAAAAGACCCGGCAGAATCATACCTATACTCGTATTACTGCTGGCAGCGGCAGAAGCAGTACTATTCTTTTATTTTGAGGTTTACCTGAAACAAATTGAAGATATAGAAGACGTAAGTATAAAGGTCAGGCAGTACAGTAATTTTAAGCTGCCGCAAACAGTAGAGGTACTGTTGAGGAACGGCGAGTATGAAAAGGTTACTGTACGGTGGGACCGGAGTTATGTAGAAACGGATGTGACCGGAGATATTCATGTGTCAGGGGGAGTGGAAGGCTATACCGGGAAGGTCAATCTGGATATTTCCGTCTACAAGTATGTGAGCTCTGTAGAACGGCCCAGAAGGGTTATGCTGGTGGAAGAAGGCAAAAATGCGGATTCTGTGTTAAAGGTTCTGCCCCAATCTCTGGAGGTAGAATATAGCACCGGCAGCAGCGGCAATGAGAAGGTCCAGTGGAATACGAGAATGGTTGACGTCGGCAAACCAGGCCTCTACGAAGTTACAGGCAGGCTTGAAGGCAGTATACAGTGTGAACAGGAGATTACCTGCAGCCTGGAAGTAATAGCCAGGGAGGAGGCACTTAGAAGGATTATATTTGCAGACGAATCACTGATGGATGCTTCCGTAAAAAGAACTATGGACGCGGTAAGGCAGCTGCCGGATGATGTGCTGGAGCCTCTCATTGAGGGGGATATGATGATAAGGTTCGTAGCGCGGAATATTACCGATATGCCGGAATTCAGCAGCCTAAAAGAAAAAGAAAGTGGTACAATGAAGATAACCGGAGTTTTCAAGTATCCGCAGATAGTAGTTGACCGTCAGGCGGAGAAATATGTGAATACCGGAGAAAAGGATGACTTCTATACTATCACTCTTCACGAAATAGGGCATGCCTATGACTATTTGTACGGCGGAGAGGAAAATCGGAACAGCTTTGCACTATCCTCAAAGCCTGAGTTTACATCAATCTGGAAGAATGAAGCTTCAAAGCTTTTCAGGCCCCAGGTTACAAATATGTCTCAGGAACTTAACAATTACTATATCGATGCGGAGTATGAATATTTTGCAGAGTGCTTCTGCTACTATTTCGCTGGTAATGAATACAAGGAAAGACTGAAGAAATATGCACCGGAGACATATGATTTCATACGAGGTTGTACCGATTGAATATATAAATGGAGATATATAAAAAAAGAAAAAGGGGATATAAAAGGGGGATTTAGATGGAATATGCCAGGATGAGGAAGCAGAGAACAAGGCTGAGGATGCTGGTTGTAATTCTGATGTTTCTTATTGCTGCAGCTGCAGCCGCCTACTACTATCTGAGGATATATATGAATGAAATTCAGAGTGTGGAAGGTATAGATATAAGGGCAAAACAGAACAGCAGAGTTTATCCGCCGGACACGGTAGAGGTAAGGCTGAAGAGCGGAGAAGCCAAAAAGGTACCGGTAAAGTGGAACTCTGAGGAAGTGGATACCTCCAGCCTTGGACTTGTAGAATTAAAGGGACAGATTGAAGGGTATAGTAAATATGCAGATATGCGTGTAAGAGTGTATCACTATATAGAAAGGGTTGAAAAGCCCGGTGCAATATGCCTGGTTGACAGTAAAAGCCTCAAACTGCCCCAGTATGTATCGGTCTATTACAGTATGAAGTCTCAGGGTAAAGAGAAGGTCATATGGGATATGGGCAATCTGGACCTGAGCATACCCGGAAGTCACCAGATAAAGGGAATGCTCGAGAGTGGGGAAGAGTGCCCGGAGGAGATTTACTGTGATCTGGAGGTAATTGACAGGGACGAGGCTTTGAAGAGAATTATTGTACAAAACGAATTTGTTGATAATGACAAGGTTAAACGCACGATGGACAGGATCAAGGAACTGCCCGGTGATATCCTTGAAATGCTGGTTAAAAGCGAAATAAAGATAAGATATGTAGCTCAGAAGATTACGGACATGAAAGAGTTCAGCAGCCTGAAAACCGCTGAAGACAATGACCTCATGGTATATGGCGCATTCAACTATCCCAATATTGTAGTTGATGTGCGTTTCAATGAAGAGGATCCCATTAACAGTTTTGATACGGTAACAATACATGAAATTGGCCATGCATATGACTATCTGTACAATGTGGTGCATAACAGCAGCGACTATAAATTATCTTCCACGAGCCAGTTTTATTCAACCTGGAAGAATGAGGCTCCGCAGCTTTTCAACAGCGAGAATTCCGACAAGCCGGAGGAGTATCTTAGCTACTATACCAATTCAAAGGACGAATATTTTGCCCAGAGCTTTGCCTATTACTTTTGCGGAGATGAGACCAGGAACTTCCTGAAGGAGAAGGCTCCGGAGAGCTATGAATTCATAAAGGACAGGATTGAAAAGTAAAAAGTGCAGGAAGAGTATTTAAAGATGTGTGAGTTTATACATTAACAAATTCACCGGAGAAAATATCCACTTTTATGGGAACTTAACGGGAACCTTATACGTCTAAATTATAAAATAGACAGGCAGATATATTAAATTAAGGGGGTTCCTGAGAAAATGAGGAAAAGAAGTATTATGTACCTGATTTGCTCTTTGATGTTGCTTTCAATGTTTTCCGGCTGTAAAAAGTCGGCGAACAGTCCAAGCCTAAGCTCCAGAAAACCAAACATGTCATCGGCTGCCGGGACTCAATCAATTAACGGTTCATCAAGTACAAGCAGTGTGAGCAAGGGGGACGCCAGTATAGCCTATGATACCGGAAAGGATGTTAATACTGAGGAGTATATGCATACAAAGGAAAATGGATTAAAGAGCGCAGCAGCCTCGCCGCAGTCCACTTTTTCCATAGATGTGGATACGGCCTCCTACAGCAATATGAGGAGGTTTCTGACAGAGAACCAACTGCCGCCGGTGGATGCGGTTAGAATAGAGGAACTCATAAATTATTTTGATTATGAGTATCCCAATCCTGAAAAGGATGTGCCCTTTTCCATTACTACAGAGGTTGCAGCCTGTCCATGGAACAGCAGCCACTATCTTGCGATGATAGGCTTGCAGGGAAGACGTATGGACAAGGAAAGCCTTCCGCCGAGCAACCTTGTATTCTTGCTTGATGTTTCCGGTTCAATGAGCGAGCCGAACAAGCTTCCCCTGGTGAAGTCAGCAATGAAACTGCTGGTGAATAACCTCACGGAGAAGGATAGAATATCCATAGTGGTGTATGCAGGAGCTGCCGGAACGGTTCTTGAGCCTACACCGGGAAATAACAAGGACAAAATATTGAGTGCCATTGAAAAGTTGAATGCGGGAGGTTCCACAGCCGGGGCACAGGGAATACAGCTTGCTTACAGTCTTGCAAAAGAAAACTTTATAAAAGGCGGCAACAACCGGGTGATATTAGCCACGGATGGGGACTTCAATGTTGGTATAAGCAGCGATGAGGAATTGGTAAAGCTCATCGAAGAAAAGAGGAAGGATAATATATTCCTGAGCGTATTGGGTTTTGGAGAAGGAAACTTTAAGGATTCAAAGATGGAGGCACTGGCGGACAAGGGCAATGGAAATTTCGCGTACATCGACAGCCTTGAGGAGGCAAAAAAGGTACTGGTGGAGGAAATGGGTTCCACACTGATGACAATTGCCAAGGATGTTAAGATTCAGGTGGAATTTAATGCTGCAAAGGTTAAGGGCTACAGACTGGTGGGCTATGACAACAGGGTGTTGAACAATCAGGATTTCACTGACGATACAAAGGATGCCGGAGAGCTTGGAGCAGGGCATACCGTTACGGCTTTCTACGAGATAATTCCCGCCGGTTCCGATGAAAAGGTAGGAAGTGGAGATGAAAAAGTTAAAGAAGTAGAGGCTACAAACAGCAGGAGTATGATGACGGTAAAACTGAGATATAAGAATCCGGACTCCGATGAAAGCAGGGAATTGTCAACGGCTGTAAAGGAAGAGGATGTAACACGGCAGCCCTCGGTCAATTTCAGGTTTGCCGCAGCGGCAGCGGAATACGGTATGCTTCTTAAAAATTCCGAGTATAAAGGGACAGCCAGCTTTGAACATGTTATAAGTACTGCCTCGGAAGCAAGGGGAACGGATTTGTCCGGATACAGGTCGGAATTCATACGGCTTGTACAGACAGCACAGAAGCTTCAGGGTAAATAAACCGCCGGCGGGTTGAATCGAACCTCCGACGGCATAGGCCATATTTTCAACAAGTCACTAATAAAGGCACCAGCCAGTCCTGGTGTCTTTATTTCGGGTCAATACAGCTATTTTTAATCCGTATCAATGAGCGTAGTCCTGAAAATAAGTCAGAGCAGCTCCCTGCAATATTCGATCCAGAGCAGCAGGGGATACATTATATCTTTGAAGTATCTCCAGGACCCAGGGCTTTTGTTCCCTAAGATCCCGAAGAGCGGTACTGGCTCGTTCACCGGTGGAGCCTTTGTAGCTTCCGGAGTTCTCATTGAAAAAGGATACCATGGATTCCACCAGATATATGAAGAGCCTTGAATCAACCGAGGCTGCGGATAATTCATAATGGAACGTTGTCAAATTATCGTAAATGGCCTCTGCAGTTTTACCTGCATCTCCGGAGGCCCGGCTTTGAATGGGCATGATGCACTCGCTATGGGGACTTGCAACATTGTTATCCTCAATGTCGGGAAGATCCATATCCCCCGGACGGCGGAAAGAATAGTTCAATATACGCGAATATTGGGAAAGCATTGCAGCATACATGCAATAACTTTGAGGGGATTGTCTATAATAGTTATTGTAGGGACCGTTCAGCATGTATATACCTCCGAATATATTATTCAGTACATACTATGTGCAATAGTCCAAAATGATATTGAAACATATCAGTGTTATTACAGCCATCCGGTTATTTTACAGTGTCAATAGTCAGATCTATAAGCTTTTCGTACAGTTGGCGTGTGGTGGTTTCATCTGCCTTCCCGGAGGAAACACTGCCGCCGACGCAGAGCAGAATGTCTCCGTCAAGTACGGAATCCTTTGTGAGAATTCTTATCCATTGTATATTTAAGACCTTGATGGAGTATTTTTGATGACGGTACAACTCTATGGAAATTATTGAGTTGTAGTTGATGTCAAAGCACATATTTTCCAGGAGATTTATATAGCTCACACCCTGCGAGTTGTGACCCGACTCTCCTGATGCGGGTTTAAAAACCCCCTTGTCAGGTTGGAGGTCCAGAGATCCGCTTGAAAAATATATAAGAGGAATGGTATACTGCTGGGTTCGGAGCTGTGGGAAGCCTTCCGGTAAGGTAA
>JAUZPH010000128.1 GCA_030706065.1 Bacillota bacterium
AACAATTTGCTTGTTCACATTGGAACATGCTGCCAAGGATCCGATCAGCATAATAATCAATCCTATGGAAAGCAATTTCTTTCTCATTTGTTATCCCCCTCGTTTGTTCGAACTGAATCATTTATTGGTTACCTAACAGATATTATACTGTAGTTATTATTTATATACTAGAAGATTAATAAATAATTATCAGGCTGATTGCTCTTTTTCAGTTCAGAAGGTTAGCAGGCTATAATATTTTCTGCAGCTGATTACATAGAACATATTTTATACTTCATAATCTTGATGAAGGTGGTATAATTCAATTGTGGGTTAAATAACCTTTTTCCTCAATATTCGACTATTAACTATAAAATGGAGGTAGAACTACTATGTGGAAAGTATTTGCAATACTCTCGGCAGTATTTGCTGCCCTGACTTCAATTCTTGCTAAAATTGGTATAAAAGGCGTTGATTCAAATTTGGCTACTGCAATCAGAACAGTAGTCATCATAGTTTTGGCCTGGAGCATTGTGTTTTCGACTGGTGTACAGGCGGGAGTGAAGAACCTGACAAAACAAAACTGGACCTTTTTGATTTTGTCAGGACTCGCAACAGGCCTGTCATGGCTGTTTTATTACAAAGCCATCGCTCTTGGCAATGTATCTGAAGTAGCACCCATTGATAAATCCAGCATCGTTTTGACACTGATTTTGTCCTTTATCATCCTTGGGGAACAATTTACGTTAAAAACTTTACTTGCAGGTGTACTAATTACTGCAGGTACCTTTGTAATGTTGTGGAAATAACTCATTCTTTAATACTTTCCAAGGCAACTTACATTGATAATTTCAAATAGCTGATGGTTAGATAAATGAGATTCACCTTCCTTTTACCAGGTGAGAGCATTGAAATTCTTAAAAAATACGGACTCTATGTCCGTATTTTTTTATTATTCAATGTCTTTCTCTTTTATTGGACATATTTATCTTCATATATATATATGTTATAATACTTCTTGTAGCTTTATTTTTCATTATTCTACAAGACGCGATATTAATTAACAATTTGAGCCAAATGCCACGTGCAGCGGAGGATATTTCTTTTATGGGGTGAATCCATAATAGTAGGGAAACTCTCTTCCCGAACCCGGCAACTAACTTCGCAGGCTTTTTAGAGAGGAGAAAAAATGGACAAAAGATATATGAAGAGGATTTTATTTATTTTATTATTTACTGTGTTTGCTTTTTCAAGCTTTAACAATGTAGTTTTCGCCAAGGACTCTCCACCGGAAATAGCCGCAGAGGATGCGGTGCTCATAGATGGTACAACTGGGGAAATATTATATTCTAAAAACCCTGATGAAGCATTTCCACCGGCATCCACAACAAAGCTCATGACTGCTCTACTGACTCTGGAGAATACAAAACTTGAGGATAAGGTCATTGTGGGAAAGAATCCTCCCTCTGCTGAAGGGAGCAGTGCAGGTATAAGAGAAAACGAAGAACTCACTGTTAAAGACCTACTGTACGGGCTTTTATTTGTGTCAGGTAATGACTGTGCCAATGCACTGGCGGAGCACGTGGGCGGTTCCAACGAAAACTTTGTAGTTATGATGAACAAGCGTGCAGAGGTACTTGGCTTAAAGAATACGCACTTCATGAATCCAAACGGATTATACGATGCAAATCACAGGTCCTCTGCAAAAGACCTGGCACTAATCATGATGGAACTTGCTAAACATCCTGAATACTCACAGATAGCCACACAAAACATAACCTACAATATTATTCCTGCCAATAATACCGCAGTAATTCACCCGGTATCAAACGAAATACAAATGGTATGGAAAGGTGGAAAATACTATTATGATGGAATTGAAGGAGGCAAAACCGGCTACACTATTCAGTCATTGTTTTCCTATGTTATAAGCGCAAGACGAAATGGCCAGAGGCTTATAGTTGCCATGCATTCATCCACTAAGAATTATTATCCTGATTCCATCAAATTGTTGAACTATGGATTCAACAATTTCGAACTATCCAAGCTTTACTCAAAAGGTGATAAAGTTTCAGATTACAGGGTGGATGACAATTTGACAATTCCTTTGCTTGCTGCAGATGACTTCTATTATGTAAAGGAAAAGGGAAGTAACATCGTACCTCAGATTGCAATCAATAATAAAGACCTGAAAAACACATCATTTATCACAGGTGATATGCTATTGGATGCAAACGTTACTCTTAATGACAGTCAAATTGGAAGTCTTAAGCTTCAAAGTGGTAGTGATCATATACTTAAATCCGTTGGTGCCTCAGGCAGTACAACATTAAAAAAGGCTTCTGTTTCAATACTTAAGATCCTTGCAGCTATTTTCATTGGTTTAGTAAGCGCCGTTTTTGTACTCCGAACTATTATTATAATTAGGAGAAGAAGGATCAGAAAATCAAGAGGCGGCATAAGAGAATGGAATAGATTCAGATAAAAGTAGTGTATATATATTTATGAGATTAAGCTGTACCGCATAGTGCCTGCGTTTGTTTTCATAAATTTCTTATAGTGGCATACAAAGGCTTCTGAATACAAAAATACTTCAGAAGCCTTCTTACTTGGATATCCAGATATGCCTTGTCTGTATGTGATACACTCTTTTCATCTTCGATAATTAGAATATTATTAATCATCTCCCCCCGGGTAAATTCATAATTTAATAGACACTGGTTCACTCTTAGTATTTACTTTACCATTACATTTTGAAGAAAAAAAGAAGATAGATTATTATTCTGCGAACTGATAATAAATAATTTCGTATAATATATGTTAATATGGATACTGAAATTTAAACCTTTAGTTTTCGACTAAGAAAATATTGGATCTTCAGCGATTTTTCCGGATGTAGAATTTCAACGAAATAGAATTCAATTTTGAAGAAATTTTACATCCCGGATAAATTATAGAATAAGTATCCGCATCTATATAAAAGTAGTTTTTTGTTATTATACGTTTATATTAAGTAAAGGTGGTTTTTTTTATGCATTGGATGGAAGTAAGAACCGGTGCGGCACTGAGGGGCAGCATATGTGTACCCGGTTCAAAAAATAGCGCCCTTGCACTTCTGTCAGCCTGCTGCTTGACGGAAAGTCCCATTACGTTGTCAAACGTTCCCGATATATCAGATGTAAGGCTTTTATGTGAAATAGAAGAGGAAATAGGGCTTCATATCGAAGAACGCGGCAGCACATTCTTACTGGATCCTAAGGGGATTTTCTGTTCCGATATAAACCTTGAGAAGTCTGCATCTTACAGGGCATCCTATTACTTTGTGGGGGCCCTTCTTGCCAGATTTAAAAAAGTAACTGTCGGCTATCCAGGCGGGGATGATTTTGGAAGCAGGCCGATTGATCAGCATATAAAAGGCCTGGAAGCCCTGGGAGCCAGATTCACATTTAATAGAAACGGTTATACCGTGGAAGCTGAGAAGCTAAGGGGTACTACTATATATTTTGATGTCATAACCAGCGGTGCTACTATTAATGTAATGCTTGCTGCAATATTGGCAGATGGAAGAACGGTGCTGGGAAATGCAGCCAGGGATCCTGAGGTGGTTGACACCGCTATACTTCTACAGAAAATGGGAGCAAAGATACGGGGGGCGGGCACCAATGTGATTACCATCGATGGAGTTGAAAAACTTAAAGGCTGTACCCACTCTGTGATTCCGGACAGGTTAGTGGCCGCCAGTTTTCTTATAGCTGCAGGAGTTACCGGTGGGGATATAACTGTTGAAAATATTATCCCTGAGCACCTGTTATCCTGTACTGCAAAGCTGGAGGAGGCAGGACTGGGATTTGAAGTTGGTGCGGATTATATACGGGCCTTCAAGTACGGGGAATTTAAAGGAATAAATGTTAAAACTGCAATGTACCCAGGCTTTCCCTCAGATCTTCAGCAGCCTTTGACAGCAATGCTGGTGGGCGCCCGGGGACACAGTACAATAACAGATACTGTTTATCCGTGGAGATACAACCATTGCCCTCAGCTTAACAAAATGGGAGCAGATATTATAATAAGGGATAACCAGTTTGTAGTACCCGGCAATCGAAAACTTTCAGGCACATGGGTTCATGCATCAGATGTAAGAGCGGGCATATGCCTGATTCTCGCTGGTTTATGTGCTCAGGGAACTACCTACATTACCGGCGTTGAGCATATTGAACGAGGTTATGAGAATGTTGCAGAAGCCTTTATATCCCTGGGAGCAGATATATCAATCTGCAGTGATACCAGTGAGATGGAAGCATGAATTCAGACGTGTTAAAAATCAACTTGGAATAATGTTCTTTTCTTTAGAAGTAAAAACGCAAGGTTAACTTGCGTTTTTTAAATTGACTAAATTTATGAATACTAGATTTTGTGATATTTATGCTGCGGCCTGCCCACTTTACCATATTCCACCAACTTATCCACCTTGTTTTCCTTTTCCATGTATTCAAGGTATCTCCTCACGGTTACCCTTGCAATCCCCAACTTTTCTGCCAGATCCTCTGCAGTAAAATCCTCATCTTTATTTTTCTCAAATTCATCCCAGATAGCTCTGTAGGTGTATTTGTTAAGTCCCTTTGCAAAGTCCTCACCTGTTTGGGTACTTCCCGGACCGGATATCAGCTTATCAAGATCCTTCTGTTCTATTACATCCCTTTTCTTAAATTGATTGAACCTGCCTTTGAATTGAATCAGCGATTCTTTAAATCTTTCGAAACTGAAAGGCTTTATAATATAATCTACTACTCCATACCTGAAAGCATCCTGTATTCTTTCAATAGATTTGTCTGCCGTAATCAAAATAATATCTATATCGATCCCTTCTCCCCTTATCCATTTCAGAAAATCAATTCCGTTTTCTTTAGGAAGGTACACATCAAGCAGCAGTAAATCCGGCTTTCTCATGGATATGAATTTTTTTGCCTCTTCAAGATTGGAAACTGCTTTATATAAGCTGAATCCTTCCACTCTCTTTAGAAACTTTGAATTTATTTCTCTTACCATGGGATCATCTTCTACTATCAACACCTCAATCAACTATATTCCTCCTTTTATCGGAACGCGGGACAGCTTATCCTCTTCACTCCATTCACAAGTTAACCGTAAAAGCACCTTCATGGATTTAACCTCCTCGTCATCGGTATTGTTATATTCCAATGAACTCCATTATCTGCATCCAGGCTTATAGTACCATCATACTCATCAACTATTTTCTTTACAATGTACATTCCATGCCCTCGCTGCCCTTCCTTTGTTGAAAAACCCTGCTCATAGATTTTTTCCCTATACTCCGCAGGAATTCCGCCTCCGTTGTCCTCCACTTCTATATTCAGGAAATTCTCTTTTTCAACTATCCTTATATATATAGCTCCGGTCCCATCATTTTTAACCTCATCCAGAGAATTTTCTATGAGATTTCCTACCAATGATCCAATTTCTTCAGAAGCCATATCCTGAGGCAGCCTTGTAAGCTTTGAATTTTCATCAATTTGAAGCTTTACCCTGGATTCCTCGGCTTTACTGTATTTTGACAGCAATAGGGCTGCCAGGGAATAATCCTTTATATTTTCCGTTAAAATATTACTTATATTGCTTCTTACCTTTGCCACATGAGATATGAACTGCAGAGCTTCCTCGTACTCTTCCAGCTGTATAAGCCCTGCTATGGTATGAAGCTTATTCATAAATTCATGATTTTGAGCTCTTAAAGACCAGGCCATTTTCTTGGCACCGGTGAGCTCTTCTGCCAGTCTTGTCACCTCAGTTTTGTCCCTGAAGCTTGCAATAGCTCCTACAATCCTGCCCCTGTTCCTTATGGGGATTCTATTAGTCATTATTATGGTATTATTTATCCGCTGTTCCTTTTCAAATTCGGGTTTTCCTGTTTCCAATACGTTGACCAAACGGGTATTGGGAATAACCTCTTCGACGTTCTGCCCAATAAGCTCCTCCTTATTGACTACACTTTCAAAGTTCAATATATTTAAGGCTGAATCATTTATAAGTGTTATTCTGCCTTTGCAATCAACGGCAATCAACCCTTCATGAATGGCATCAAGTATTCCCATTTTCTCATTATAAAGCCTTGTTATTTCCTCGGGTTCAAGCCCCAGCAGTGTATTCCTAATGTTATTGGCCAGTAAAAATGCTCCTGTTATACCTGCCGTGAGCCCTCCAAGTCCTATCAGAAGAATATATAAAATCGCCGTATGCTTTGCCGTTTCTATATTGCTGTAAAGTGTACCCACAGAGACAAAACCTATCTCTGTCTTATTTTCTTCATCATATATAGGAGTAAAAGCTCTCAAGGATTTTCCCAGAGTTCCAGTAGCCTCGGAGATATAGGTCTCTCCCTTCTGTTCCACTCTATATTCATCTCCGCCCACAAACTTCTTTCCAACCATTTTAGGGTTCGGGTGAGAATATCTGATTCCCTCCCTGTCTGCAACAATTATATATTCAATCTGCTGCAGATGCTTAAGCTGCATATTGACATACGGTTCGATCTGTCCTTTCGGATCCCCGGTTTCCAGCTCGGATACTATCTCTCGGGAATGCGCCATCAGTTCTGCTACATTCATGATATTGGTTTTGGCCTTACTTTCGATATTTCCGGTCATCCATGAGGCGACAAAAAATATTATTATAGATATGGAAATAAACACAACCGCTATAACCAACAAGGTAAGCTTTGTTTGCAGCTTTATCGTTTTTTTCATATTTATCACCTTCACTTTAGTTTAACCCTATACATGGAAAAAATGATAAGGGCATCAGGCCCTTATCATTTTATTATTAAGCTGCAGCTTCATTACTTAATTTTTTCATTTTGCTGCCTCTGAGCAGTTTAAATACATAAGAAACAATGAATGGGCAAACGATGGCAGAAACTACACAGGCTGCTGCAACTTGTGCAGTGGCAAGAGTTGCTACAGCTGCCAATGAGTGGTCTGCTGCGGCCACAGCAGCCGGTGTGGCTACGGCATTTCCTGCCGTTGATCCTGTTGCAAGGCCAATTATAGGTTCTTCTTTAAACAATTTCAAAAGTAAGAAGGCTCCAATTCCGGTGAAGGCAGCAATTATTCCCAGCAATATACCAGGGCCTCCGGCTTTTATGATGGTTGTAAGATTCATGCCGGCACCCAAAGGGAAGGAAAAGAAAGGTATCAGTAATAATTTACTGCTTCCAAGGAAAGCTCTCATATCAGGGTCAAGGTTTCCTAAAATCATCCCTATTACTATTGGGACCAGTACTGCCACAAGTGACATGAAAGGAATCTGAGCAAGTCCTGATGCACCTAAGGCAACTAATGTAAAGAACGGCCCATCTTTAATAGACAGCAGTGCATAAGCACCTACATCTGTTTCATCACCATACTGTGATGCAAGTGATGCATATAATCCGCCGTTGCAATTTGTCAATGCCGCAATTACTGCTAATGGAGATAAACCCAGTACTCCGGCTGGCCCAAAAATTTTCCCTACCAATATGCCGATACCTGCACCTACTATAAATTTACCTGATATCAATAGCGCACCTTTTTTTATTGCCTTTGGTGCCAGTTTGAAATGGATTTGTGAACCGATTAGGAACATAAAACAGGCCAAAATTGTGGATGATGCCGTTGAGCTGAATAATGCCGTTGTGAAACCGCCGATTTTTAAGACTTGCGGAAAAAACGTATTAACAAGTACACCTAAAAATAGTGGAACAACCATCATACCGCCTGGAATTTTATCAAGTGTTTTCTTAATTGGAATTTGCATTCTTATCCCTCCGTTTATTTTTCTTCATGTAAATTTCAAAGCATGTCCTTTTTTAATACAGTACTTATACTCTTGCTGCACCGCTTTCTCTTGCTGCCTTTCTTATTGCTTCTGCTACATTGGCTGCAACAGTTCTGTCCAGTGCATTTGGGATTACATTGTTTTCATTTAAATCTTCATCCTTAATCATGGATGCTATGGCGTGGGCTGCCGCTATTTTCATTTCTTCATTGATTTCCTTTGCCCTTACATCCAGAGCACCTCTGAATATTCCCGGAAAAGCAAGCACATTATTAACCTGGTTTGGAAAATCAGAGCGACCTGTACCAACTACTCTCGCTCCTGCTGCCTTTGCTTCTTCCGGCATAATTTCAGGAGTCGGATTTGCCATAGCGAACAGTATGGAATCTTTATTCATCGATGTTACCATGTCCTTGCTTACAATCCCAGGCGCCGAAACTCCTATAAATACGTCTGCACCATCCATAGCATCAGCCAAGGTTCCCTTAATGTTATGCGGATTAGTTACTTCTGCAAGCTGCTTCTTTGCATCATCTACATTTTCCATCCCTTTGTAAAGAGTGCCAACCCTGTCACAGGCAATGAGGTTTCTTACCCCTGAGGAAAGCAGCAGCTTTGCTATAGCCGTTCCTGCAGCACCTGCACCGTTAACTACAACCTTAATATCTTCTATTCTTTTATTTACCACTTTTAAAGCATTTATAACCCCTGCCAGAACAACTATTGCAGTTCCATGTTGGTCATCGTGGAAAACAGGTATATCAAGTTCTTTCTTCAATCTTTCTTCAACTTCAAAGCATCTTGGTGCTCCTATATCTTCCAGGTTTATACCACCAAAGCCTGGAGCTATCAGCTTAACAGTTTTTACTATTTCATCAACATTCTTTGTATCCAGACATATGGGAAAGGCATCTACACCTGCAAATTCTTTAAAAAGGATTGCCTTGCCTTCCATAACCGGAAGCCCCGCCTTGGGACCTATATCCCCTAGCCCCAATACAGCTGTTCCATCCGTAACTACTGCTACCAGATTTCCTTTTGAAGTATACTTGTACACATTTTCTTCATTCTCATGAATCTTTCTGCAGGGCTCTGCAACTCCTGGAGTA
>JAUZPH010000129.1 GCA_030706065.1 Bacillota bacterium
CATCGGCTAAGTAGCCCGCGAATGGTCGCTTTGGGACCATTCGCCTGCTCGGGAGACTGAGTGGAAGAGGGTGAAGAACCTGAATGGTTCTTCACGGGTGCCATGCTAATGAGAATTGGCGTTTTATGGCACCCTGGCCAAGACCTGAATGGTCTTTCACGGGTGATGTGCTGACGTGAGTCAGCGTCAACATCACCCAGTGGGACGAAGTCCGACGTTGCCAGGTTACATAGAACACCAAGTTAATGCTTGGTGTTTTTGTTTTTTTGCGGAGGGTCTACCTCTCGTACAACTGGGCTATTTTGGATCGCCGATTTCCTCAGCTCTTAATAAATATTGACCTCATCAAACAGAATGTACCATAGACTTGGATAGGAGATAACTTATTTTGTACATAAAGAACATGGTTGGTATTATTGCAGACAGCAGATTCCATACTATATTTAGAAATATTGACATTTGTTTTGAACAAGATAACACATTGTCAGCTGGTATGAATTAAAATAATATATTACTATTAACTATAAATATAGAATTTCGGAGCTTTTAGATTACTCAAATTTGAAATTGTTTTCAGCATAAAGATAGGACTTTCATGAGAGATTAAGCTTCGAGGTCAGGAAGGAGAACACTAATGAGGAATATTCATGTAAACCAGTGCGGTTACAGGCCCTGGGATAAGAAAGTGTTTGTCTGCAGAGGTACAGCAGAGGAATTTCAGGTCATCAACAAAGTTAACAATGAAATAGTATTGAGAGGCAAAATGGGGCCGGCGGTATATGACCAATCTACTGATGAAACAGTAGTTAGGGGAGATTTTTCAGAACTTAAAACCCCCGGTGAGTACTACATATCCGTCGAAAACCTGGGCGATTCTTTTAGCTTTAAAATAGGCAATAATGTTTATGAGGATGTGAAAGACGGGCTGTTAAAGGCTCTTTATATGCAAAGGTGCGGCACTGAACTTGTCGAAAGCCATGCGGGCAAATGGAGCCATGAAATTTGCCACACTTCTAAAGGAGTATTGTATGAAGCTCCTGAAATTGAAATGGAGATTACAGGAGGATGGCATGATGCCGGAGATTATGGAAGATATGTGGTTCCTGCCGGTAAAGCCGTTGCAGATTTGCTGCTGGCATATGAATTCTTTCCGGAGGCCTTCAAAAATGAAATAAATATCCCTGAAAGCGGAAATAACCTGCCGGATATACTTAACGAGGCCAAATATGAGCTGGATTGGCTCTTCAAAATGCAAAATGCCAATAATGGCGGTGTATACCACAAGGCCACTACCCAATTTTTCTGTGGAATGATAATGCCTGAAAAGGACCTGGCGCCGATAGTGATATATCCTATTTCCAGTCCAGCTACAGCGGATTTTGCTGCGACAATGGCCTATGCGGCAAGGGTTTATGAGAAATTTGATAAGGAATATTCAAGGAAGTGTCTTGAGGCTGCAGAAAAAGCATGGACATGGCTGAAGGCAAACCCGGAGCCTGTGCTGTTTAAAAATCCTCCCAATATGAATTCCGGGGAATATGGAGATAAGTCTGATCTGGATGAAAGATATTGGGCTTCGGCAGAGCTTTATAAGACAACGGGAAACACTGAGTACCATGAATATTTTGAAGCTGCTTTTAAAGAACTTAAGGATACAAATTCCTTAGGCTGGGCCGATATGGCAGGGTACGGAAGTATTACATATCTTTTCACCGAAAGGTCTATGGTTGATTCAGAGGTATATGCAAAGGTTAAGGCAGGCTTTATTGACAAGGCCAGGGCCCTTGTAAGCATAAGCCAAAAGGACGGATATAAAGTTACCCGTCTGCCTGAGGGATATATCTGGGGGAGCAATATGAATATACTCAACAATGCTATGCACTTAGTCATTGCTGATATTTTGGAATCCAATAATGCATTCATAGAAACGGCCTTTTCCCAGTGGAATTATTTACTGGGAGCCAATTCATTAAGCCAATGTTATGTAACCGGTTATGGCTCAAAGCCAATTATGCACCCTCACCACAGGCCGTCTGAAGATGATGGAATAACTGAACCTGTTCCCGGACTGGTGTCCGGCGGCCCCTGCAGAGCTCTTCTGGATCCGGCGGCGAAAGCTCACTGCGGCGGAAAGGCTCCGGCAAAGTGTTTCATAGATGATGCCGAAAGTTATTCAACCAATGAAATAGCAATCTACTGGAATTCACCGGCGGTATTTGTTGCAGGATTTGTTAATCTAAAGATGTGTGAGTTTAAACCTTAACAAATTCACCGGAGAAAATATCGAATCTTCACGGAATTTTACGGAGTCAGAATGTAATAGACTTTCTGTGTTCTATATATAGAAGATAAGTATTCGGACGCCTTAAAATCAAGGAGTCCGATTTTTCTTGCAAACATAGCAATAATGGTTAATAATGTTCATAACAAATAAAAATTCTTCACCGAATGGCTTGTGAGGTGGTACTTAAAATGGGGACAACCTTATATTATTTTTCTGCAACAGGAAACTGTCTGGATGTGGCAAGGGACATACAAAAATCACTGGGAAATACTGAAATAGCATTTATACCACCATTAGTCAGACAAGCTTCCCTTAAGCCCGTGACTGAAAAAGTTGGTTTTGTGTTTCCAGTGTATGATTTTGGCATACCTCTGGTGCTCAGGGATTTTCTTAACAAATTGGATATCACCGATGTAGAATATATTTTTGCTGTGGCAACCTGCAACTATATGCCGGGACTCACTCTTGAAGCTGCGGATGAGATATTGAAGGGGAAGGGCGCAAGACTGAACAGTGGCTTTATAATAAGGATGCCCGGAAATTATATCCCAATCTACGGTGCTAACTCGCAAAGAACTCAGGATAAGAAATTCAGACGTAAAGCAGTGAGAATCGGTATAATTGCTAATTACGTAAGAAGTAACACGGACAGAGGGCTTGAAAAAAGCAATTTAATAATTGACAGGTTATTGGCGCCGCAAATGCAAAAGAATATCTATAAATTTTACAGTATGGATAGGAACTTCCGGGCAGATGAAAAATGCAGCGGATGCGGACTCTGCCAGAGAATCTGTGCTTTTGATAATATAAGTATTGAAGAAGGAAAACCACAGTGGCGGCACAGGTGCCAGCAATGTCTTGCCTGTATTCATGTATGCCCGAAGTCTTCCATACAGTTTGGGAAAAGGTCAGGGAATAAAAAAAGGTATAGAAATCCAAAGGTAACGGTGAATGATTTAATTAGTCAAAAAGAAAACGATTAGTAAATTTTACAGTGAAGGACCCTGATGGCAATATAATCGAAATTACCGGAGCATACGAGAAAACCATGGAATCTTATTAGATATTCCATGGTTTTTCAGTTCATGGCCTTTTTTTATTAATCAGTTTCAACCATGTCGATTATTTCCAGGCACTTTCCAGCACCAAGGACAGCACACTCCAGTGGATTTTCAGCAATATTGACAGGTATGTGAATTTGATTATATATGAGCTTATCCAACCCTCTCAGTAAAGCTCCACCACCGGAAAGAACAATACCTTTGTCCATTATATCTGCGGAAAGCTCCGGTGGAGTTTGCTCAATTGTGGCTCTAATCGCTTCAATTATTGAGGCTATGGGCTCTTTTAAAGCTTCACGTATTCCTCTTTCAGTGACTGTAATAGACCGTGGAAGCCCCGTCACGAGATCCTTTCCTGTTATTAGCATATTTCTCTCTTCTGCATTCTCTTCTGCACAGGCGCTGCCAAGTTTAATTTTCGTATTTTCTGCAGTTATTTCTCCTATCAAGATATTAAACTCTTTTTTTACATAATTAATAATAGTGTCATCGAGTTCATTACCTCCAAATCTTAGAGTTTTGCATGTAACGATTCCTCCAAGTGAAATTGTTGCAACTTCAGTAGTTCCTCCGCCTATGTCAACAATCATACTGCCAGTCGGCTCATCCACAGGCAGACCTGCACCCAATGCTGCAGCCACAGGTTCTTCAATGAGCATGACTTTTCGGGCTCCGCCCTGAACCACTGCCTCATTTATTGCCCTTTCTTCCACTTCTGTAATACCTGAGGGATGACAAACGACAATATTTGAATTTTTAAAGCTCTTCCTGCCTGTGGCTTTTTCAAAAAACTTTTTCAGCATCTGCAGACTCAAATCAAAATTTGCGATTACTCCATCTTTTAACGGCCTTACAGCGGCAATATCCTCCGAGGTTCTACCTATCATATTTTTAGCTTCCAAACCTACTGAGAGAACTTTTTGGCTTTTGGTGTTTACAGCAATTACGGAAGGTTCACATAAGATAATTCCCTTTCCCTTCATATATAGTAAAGTGTTTGATGTTCCCAAATCAATCCCGATATCTTTGGATAATGTGAAAAACTTCATAAAGATTCCTCCTGCCAAACCCTTATTACAATGTCTTCGTGTATTACCTTCAATATAATTTTTTCCCTGGGTTCTAACTATTAATATGATTTTTCCATGCATTATACGACGAATAATAACAAGTTTAAGATTTATAATTTCAATAAAATGAATAGCAACTTTGTAAAGGATAATTGTCTAAACGGGTTATAATTGAAGAGGAATTTAAAAAAGATTACGAATGGTAAATGTTTACAATAATTTCGGGAGCAACTATAATAAAACTGCAGGGCATAATCTTTCTATAGGAAGGGGGATTTTGGTGTTGTTTCACATAGGATAATAATGTTTATGCTTCACTATCTGATGAAGAATATGAGTTCTTAAGGAGAGTGAGGAAATCAATGAAAAAGCTGTTCAATCCAAAGGGTAATGCTTCGACGTTAAAGGCAAGGAGTATAATTGCGATGTTCTCAACAGTTTGTTTCCTGATGGTAAGTGTTGTATTGACACCATCGGTACAGGCTGCATCACAATCGTACAGCTCTTGTACAAAAGAGGCAACAATAAAGAAGGTGATTGATCCTTCAGACGTACATGTATATAATAGAACACCGGTCAGTGATTTAGTAAAGTTATTACCATCAATGGTAACTGTAGTTATTTCAAATAACACAACTAAAACAGCTTCGGTAACATGGGATACATCAAAATATCTGGAACAAGTAAAGTCCTCCAAGCGTTTTAATTTGACCGGCAGTGTAGAAGGGACAAAGTTAAAGGCAAACATAAATGTCATTGTGTCTAGTATATACGTTGCAGTCATTAAACCGCTGACACCAATAGAGGTTCCTAATGGAACAAGAGTTGAAGCACTTAATTTACCGCAATATGTTAGCGCTATCATGTCGGATGGCGCCGCTGTTAATCTGGCTGTAAGCTGGGATACAACGGGGTACAATGGGAATACGGATCAAGCAGTTAGCTATCAATTTAAAGGCGATGTAATGGATACAGCCAATAATGCAACAATCACTGTAAAGGTTGGGGCTCCTTTTATATTGTCGGCTATAAAACCTGATCCGCTGACAGTGGATAATGGCACCGCTGCCGAGAATCTGGCGCTGCCAAAGGAAGTAGAGGTAGTATGGTCCAACGGCATAAAAACTAGTACGGATATTGATTGGGATATCACTGGCTATGATGGCAATGTATCAGAAGGAAAAACATATGTATTTACGGGAACTGTGAAAGGTACGAATATTACAACTACAATTGAAGTAACAGTAAAAGCCCTATGGTCACTGGTATGGTCCGATGAATTTGATGGAAACACCTTAAATTCAACTAAATGGGCATATCAGAATGGAACCGGTGCCCAATATGGTATCGACGGCTGGGGTAATAATGAATTAGAGAGTTACTCTCCAGATAATATTCAAGTCAGGGACGGCAGCTTAGTCATTACTCCCAAGCTGGAGACTAAAGACGGAAAACCCTATACCTCCGGAAGATTATGGACCAGTCCTACCTTTATAAAAAAGTATGGTAAAATCGAAGCCAGAATGAAGCTTCCAGCCGGGGATGGTTTCTGGCCGGCCTTCTGGATGATGCCAAAGAATGATGCGTACGGGGGATGGGCTGCTTCAGGGGAACTGGATATTATGGAAGCAAGGGGAAGACTTACGAATCAGGTAAGCGGAACATTGCATTACGGTACGTTGTGGCCGAAAAATGTCTACTCCGGAAATACTTATACTTTCCCACAGGGACAGTCAATAACAGATTTTCATACCTATTCCATAGAATGGGAGCCGGGAGAGATCAGATGGTACGTGGATGGTGTACTTTATCAGAAACAAAATGACTGGTACACTACAGGTTCAGATGGAGAAGAAAGATATGCTTATCCGGCGCCTTTTGATCAGGACTTCTATATAATATTAAACCTTGCAGTGGGCGGTAATTTTGATAACGGAAGACAGCCTGATACATCTGTATTCAACAGCAATCCGACAATGCAGGTAGATTATGTAAGGACCTATGAAATGACCGGCAGACCATACAAGACTCCTGCAGATCCCAAAATTCAGGTTCAGCCTCTGCCTGATGGAGCAAGAATAGCAGATTCCACAGGAAATTTAGTTAATGATGTAAATTTTGAAAAAGGCATTAAGGACAATCAGGAAGGAATAGATGCAGACTTCGGCGATGGGTGGAACTTCATCCATAATGCACAGTTTGCCGGCCAAGCTGCTGTTTCGGTTGAAGCGATTAACGATAAGAATTACGCAAAGGTTAATGTAACCAATGCAGGGACCCAGCCTTATTCAATACAGCTTGAACAGCACACTACCCTTGGTCAGGGCAGGTGGTATAAGTTCTCCTTCGATGCCAAGGCGGATAAAAACAGGACATTGAATACAAAATTAGGCGGAGGTCCTGATGCTGGATGGACAGCATACTCGGATTCCTATACAGTGGATTTAACAACTGATGTTAATCACTTTGAGAAGGTATTCCAGATGACCAAAGCCTCGGATATCAATACACGTATTGAGTTTAACTGTGCCACCTCATCTGGACCAGTGTGGATTGGAAATGTCAGAGTTGTAGAAATTGCTGCACCGACAGTAGATTACAATGCATCTAAAGAGCCGTTACCGGTTACCGGAAACTACATTTATAACGGTGGTTTTGATAAATACACCGTTAACAAAATGGCTTACTGGAATTTCACTAAAGCGGTAGATGCTTCTGCAGATGCCTATGTTCCCGAGGCGACGAGAGAGTTGAATGTAGATATAACCAATGGCGGTGCTGATCTTTCAACGGTAACTGTTGATCAAAGGGGATTAAAGCTGGAGAAGAACAATGGCTATGATTTGACCTTTAATGCACGGGCTTCCGTGGATAGAACTGCAAAAGTTCAGATCACCAGCAAGGATGGAACTGCCATATTTGCTGAAAAGGACATAAACTTGACAGCAGCGATGACGACCTTTGAGCTGTCCTTCAACATGGCCGGCAATACCGATTTGGAATCTAAGCTGGTATTTATGCTGGGAGGTACAGCTTCCAAGGTGTATATAGACAATGTTAAATTGATAAAGACAACTGTAGATTACACAGGGGTAGATATTTATCCTTTGAAAAACGGCAACTTCAGTCAAGGGTTGACCGGTTGGCAGAATATCCTTGACAGCGGCGGAACTGCATCCTTCTCAGCTGCAGATGGACCAGCAAAAATCGATATAACAAATCCTGGTTTAAATCCATGGAGCGTAATGTTGATGCAGGACAACATGTCGTTAGTCAAGGGAATAGAGTATACCTTATCCTTCAGGGCGAAATCCTCCGTTAACCGTAATATGCTTGTAACTCTGGAAAATGCAGCTTATACAAGAGCCTTCGAGGCACAAGGCCTGAATCTTACAACAGAATGGCAGACTTTCAGCTATACAATAAAACCTTCAGTTAGTGAAGCGCTGGCGCTTAAGTATCAGCTTGGGAATGTGGATAATACAGCCGCTAACGGGACGGTATATATTGATGATGTTGTGCTTCAGGTAAAGAATCCACCGGTGAAGCAGGCTCCGATGCTTGTGGCCGATAATACGGATAACATGATTGGTAATGCCATTGATATCTCTTTCGCGGATGATGGTGTATGGAGAACTGCTGTAACTGAAGTTAAAATTAATGGGCAGGTACTTTCAAAGAACCAATACAGCATAACTGCAGGAAATATAAACTTTCCAGCTGATAACTTCACCACGGCAGCAAGCTATACAATATCAGTAGAAGCTGATGGTTATGCCGGTACCTCCGTAGTGCAGTCAGTGATACCAAATGATGGAAAGCTTGTGCGAAATGGCACCTTTGATTCCAATACTGACGGATGGACTACTTGGCTTGGTGATGGATCAGATGCGGTAGTAACCACTGAAGGGGGACAAATGAAAGTTTCCTTTACAAATTATGATGGTTACTGGAGATGGTCTACTCAGGTATATCAAACCGGAATAAAACTGGAAGCAGGCAAGACCTATGTAATAAAATTTGATGCAAGGTCAACGATTAATAAAAATGTGCTCCTTGAAGTTAACAAGGGTACAACCGGAAATTATTATGTTTCACCTGAGATTGCACTGACAACTTCAAATAATACCTACACTTATGAATTTACGACTACTGAAGCAGATATAAATGCAAAGTTGAATTTCCTTTTGGGAAGCAATAATGCTGCAGGGCCAAACTTTGCAGGGCAGAGTGTATACCTGGATAATATCTCAATAGAAGAAAAGACTACCATACCGCCTGTAACTTCCAATATTATTGTTAATGGATATTTTGATACATCAATTGCTCCATGGGACTCCTATAGCGATGGTTCCGTAACCGCTGCTTCCGCAGGTGGCGAAGCAAAGATAGATATAAACGGCTTTGGCCCAAATCCGTGGTCAGTCCAGTTTTTCCAGGATAAACTCAACTTTGAACCAAATGCAAGGTATAATCTCAGCTTCAAGGCCAGAGCC
>JAUZPH010000013.1 GCA_030706065.1 Bacillota bacterium
ATTTAATGTAATATATAATTAAATTTAATAAATATACGTTTTCGAATCGAAATTTGGGGGGATGAACTTGAATATTGAAAACAAGTCCTATGATGATAAAGTTTACAACCTGATTAAAAAAGGCTTGGACGCTTCTTCTTTGAGAAGCAAGGCAATTTCAAATAACATAGCAAATCTTAACACTAAAGGCTACAAGAGATACTACGTATCTTTTGAAGATACTCTGCAGGATAAAATGAATACCCTTCAAATGAAAAAAAGTGATCCGCTGCATTTAGGAGGAAATGACGAGGAAGGCACCATAAGCGTAAAGCAGGATACCTCAACCAGTATAACTCCTGACGGCAATAATGTGGATGTGGATAATGAAATGACAAATATGGCAGCAAATACACTTATGTATAATGCCCTTATAACAGAAGCAAATGCGAAATTTTCAATGGCCGGATATGTTATCACCGGTGGTGGGAGGTAGTAAAAATGGGCCTTTTTAATTCATTAAGAATAAGCGCCAGCGGTCTTTCTGCAGAAAGACTGAGAATGGATACCATCGCATCAAATATAGCTAATGTCTCTACTACCAGAGGGGAAGATGGGAAACCCTATGTAAGAAAAATAGCTGTTTTTCAGGAAAATCTGGATAGTGCAATGAAGGAAAATGGAGACTTTGGTGATAACCTGAAGGGTGTTAAAGCAGTAGGGGTAGTTGATGATCAGTCTCCTTTAAGAAAAGTATACGACCCAACTAATCCAGATGCAGATGCAGATGGATATGTACTTATGCCTAATGTAAATATATTGAATGAAATGGCAGATATGATTGCAGCTACAAGGTCATATGAGGCTAATGTAACAGCAATGAATAATGAAAAGAGCATGTTTTCAAAAGCTTTGGAAATAGGAAAGTAGGAGGATACAAATGCAGGTAAATAATTATCTTCAAAACAGGCTGGCACTTTTATCTATGGACAATATTTCGGGAAATACAGCAACAACCTCTGATCAGAACGGAGCCGCAAGTTTTTTGGACACTCTAAAGAGTAAATTGGATGCAGTAAACGATAAGCAACTTCAAGCAGATGCAGACACGGAAAAATTAATTAAAGGTGAGAATGTTGATATACATCAGGTCATGCTGTCAACAGAAGAAGCCAAGCTATCTCTGCAGATGGCTGTTCAGGTGAGAAATAAGCTTTTGGATGCATATCAGGAGTTAAATAGAATGCAGTTGTAGTGAGGAGTACAAGTAATGAGCAAGCTATCAGAGATATTTGTAAAATTAAAAGAAAAATTTCTGTCCATGAGTACTATGAGAAAGATAGCTTTTGGCATTATATTGCTGGCAGTTATAGCATCAATTATGTTATTTGTAAGTTACTCCAATGCAAATAAATATGGTATCTTGTTTGCAAATCTATCCTCTGAGGACGGCAAGACAATAACTGACCAGTTGACTGCAAAGAAAGTTGACACCGTTGTCAAAGGAAATACCATATATGTTCCCAAAGGCCAGGTGGATTCTTTGAGATTGGAACTGGCAAATACTTTATCCAACGGTAGCACAGGTTATGAATTGATGGATTCAAGTAACAGCTTTGGAATGACTGATGCACAATTTCAGTTGAATAAGCTGCGCGCTACTGAGGGAGAGCTTGAAAGAACAATTAAAAGCTTTCAGCAGATACAAAATGCAAGAGTTCATATAACTCCATCGGAGGAATCAGTCTTTGTAAAGGATTCACAGCCTGCAAAGGCTGCAATTTATGTACAGTTAAAACCTGGGACCAAGTTAAGCGCAGAAAATGTAGGTTCCATTATGGCATTGGTGGCCGGCAGTGTTGAGAACCTGCCAAAAGAAAATATTCAAGTTATAGATGACAAATTGAATTTACTTTCAAAGGATATTTCAACACAGACTGATAATACTTCCACTACCTCCATTGAAAATCAGCAGTCTGCAGAGACGGACTTCAATAAAAAGCTGGAAAGTGCACTGCTGGATATGCTTGAGCCGGTTATTGGAAAAGGCAAGGTAAATGTAAAAATAAATTCAGATCTTGATTTTGATTCGAAGCAAAAGACAGTACTTTCATACGATCCCAATAAGGTAGAGGAGAGTATGCAAACTTCCAAAGAAACAGATCCTTCAGGCAGTAGTACAACCTCAGCAAGTCCCGTTGATAATAACATGAGTAATACTACTCCTGCAACGGGAGAGGCGGGATCTTCTGTCAAAGAGTCTCAAACTGTCAACTATAAAGTTGGACAGACTGAAACGAAGGAGATTAGCGCTCCGGGAGAAGTTAAAAGGATAACTAGTTCTGTGGTGATAAATGGTAAACTGGATGCAGCCACTCAAAATGATATCGAGAAATTGGTGGCAGGTGTAATTGGATATAATCAGAGTCGGGGAGACCAGATAAATGTAGTTGGAATGGCCTTCGACACTTCTGCAGGTACTCAGGCGGCCAAGGAGTTTACTGCAATGCAGCAGGAAGCTGCCAGCCAGCAGCGTATGAATTTAATCAAGACAATAGCCATTTCAACTGCTGCACTGGTAGCGTTGATTGTCTTCATAATAGTAATACTGAGATTAACCAGAAAGAAGCAGCCTGAACTTACACCGTCAATCGATGTGGTAATAGGCGGAGAAGTGCCGGTGAAGGAACCTGTTCACTTCCAATCTCTTAATTTGGATGCAGACAATGAAAAAACTCATTTGGAACAAGAGATTAAGAAATATGCAACAGAAAAACCTGAACAGGTTGCTGACATTATAAAATCATGGCTTGCTGAGGATGAGAGGTGATGAAACGTGGCTAGAGATACATCAAAAATGTCAGGAGTCCAAAAAGCTGCCATCTTGTTCATTACTCTTGGCCCGGAGGCATCGGCAGCCATAATTAAGAAGTTTCCGGAGAATGAAATTCAAAAGATTACCTATGAAATAGCAAATATAACCAGCGTAAAATCTGAACAGCGTCAGGAGATTTTAAACGAATTTATCGAAATAAACAAGGCAAAGGACTATATTATTGAAGGCGGTATTGAATACGCCAAGAATCTTTTGGGCAAGGCACTTGGCCAGCAGAGGGCAAAGGAAATATTGGATAAGGTAACAGAAGCAACACAGCAGTACAGGCCCTTTGCCATAGCTAGAAAGGCTGATGCCCATCAGCTTATGAATGTAATTTCCAGTGAGCATCCTCAAACTATCGCACTCATACTCTGCTACCTTCAGGCTGATAAGGCTGGACAGGTTCTATCTGCACTTCCGGAAGATGTTCAGGCAGAGGTAGCCTTCAGAATTGCTACAATGAGTAATACTTCTCCTATGGTTGTTAAGGAGATTGAAAAAGTTCTGGATAGTAAATTATCTTCAGTTGTCAGATCCGACATGACGGTAATAGGTGGACTACAAACTCTTGTTGACCTGCTCAACCAGGTTGACAGAACAACGGAAAAAAATATTACAGAAAGCCTGGAGAGAGAAAGTCCGGAATTGGCAGAAAAGGTCAGAGAATCCATGTTTATATTTGAAGATATTATTACTCTTGACGATGTATCAATTCAGAGGGTACTCAGGGAAGTGGAAGCAAAGGAACTTGCTCTTGCACTGAAGGGCTGCTCGGAAGAGGTTGCCAACGCTATTTTCAGAAATCAGTCAAAGAGGGCGGCGGCTGCATTAAAGGAGGATATGGAATTCCTTGGACCGGTGAGGCTTATGGACGTAGAGAAGGCACAGCAGAAGATTGTAGCAGTTATAAGAAGGCTGGATGAAGCTGGTGAGATAGTAATATCAAGAGGAGGAGAAGATGCAATCATTATATAGAATTATAAAGGAGCCTTCAGTGATATCTCAGGGAAGTAAAGCTATTGTAACCCAATATCTACGAACTCAAAGTGATTCAGTTGAAGTGGGACTTCCGATTAATTCTGATATAAAAGAAGAGCAATCAATGGTTTCAGATATACTGGACAAGGCAAGGACTCAAAGTGAAGCTATAATTAATGAGGCAATTTTAAAGGCACAGCAGATTCAGAAAGAGGCATATGAACAGGGATACAATGCAGGGTATGCGGAAGGTGAGCAGCGGGGCTGCGAGGATGCCTACGTACAAAATCTCCCTGCAGCCAGAGAGCAGGCGGATGCCATTCTTCAAAATGCAGATAATATCTTGAAAAGCTCCAAACTTGAGTATGAAAACTATATTGCTGAAAAGAAGGATGAAATTTTGAAATTGACCCTTAATATTGCTGCCCATATCTTAAAACGCGAGGTGGAAAATACTGAGGGTATAGATGAAATGATTATCGATGCAATAGAGGGTTCAAGAAATACAGAGACTATTATCATAAAAACTCATTCTTTATACGTGGAAAACATAAAAGGAAAGATATCCGATTGGAAGGAAAGATTGGCATTAAGGGCGGAGGTCTTCGTTATAGCTGATGCCGCGATGGAAAAAGGTTGTGCAATCATTGAAAAGAATAACGGAAAAATAAAGGTAAGTATTGATGACGCCTTGGAAAATATAAGAAAAGTGGTTCAATGCTGATAAGTGAGGTTTAAAAACATGCTTTCTTTGGACTTTCAGTCAATAAACAGAGAAGTTGCTGAATGCAGGACGATGTATTTCGAAGGCAAGGTAAAAAAAGTTATAGGTTTAACTATTGAAGTTGAGGGTATCAAGGCTTTCGTAGGTGAACTGTGTACAATATATAATGATAAAAACAATCCCATAATGTGTGAAGCTGTGGGATTTAAAGATGATAATGTAGTACTGATGCCTTTGGGAGAGCTTATAGGTATAGCTCCCGGCTGCAGAGTTGTACCGGAAGGAAGGCCTTTAAGTATAAGGTGCAGTGACAGCCTGTTAGGAAGGGTATTGGATGGATTAGGCAACCCTTTGGATGGTGATAGTATTAAAGGAGGCAGATACTATTCTCTGGACAGAGAACCGCCGGACCCCCTAAAGAGAAGAAGAATCAAGGATATAATGCCTACTGGAGTCAGGGCTATCGATGGATTTCTGACCTGCGGCGAAGGCCAAAGAGTGGGTATTTTCGCCGGCAGCGGAGTAGGAAAAAGTACAACTCTGGGCATGATTGCCAAATATGCAGAAGCTGATGTAAATATCATAGCCCTTATTGGGGAAAGAGGAAGGGAAGTACTTGACTTCATAGAGAAGGATCTGGGCAAGGAAGGCCTGAGTAAATCAGTAATAATTTGCGCCACTTCAGATAAACCTGCTTTAATTCGATTGAAAGGCGCTTTTACAGCAACAGCAGTTGCGGAGTACTTCAGGGATCAAGGGAAAAAAGTAATATTGATGATGGATTCTGTTACCAGATTCGCAATGGCTCAGAGAGAAGTTGGACTGGCTATTGGAGAACCGCCGGCTACCAAGGGGTATACCCCTTCAGTTTTTGCAATGCTTCCCAGGCTTTTGGAAAGATCGGGAATGTCCGACAAAGGTTCAATAACTGCCTTTTATACCGTTCTTGTAGATGGTGACGATTTTAATGAGCCTATAGCTGATGCTGTAAGAGGTATACTTGATGGACATATAGTTTTGTCCAGAAGTCTGGCACACAAGAACCATTACCCAGCCATTGACATATTAAACAGTGTAAGCAGATTGATGCCGGAGATAGCGGAAAATGAGCATAAGATGACAGTTTCTTTTATGAGGGATCTGCTGGCAACCTATAAAGATTCTGAAGATTTAATTAATATAGGTGCCTATGTCAGGGGCACTAATCCAAAAGTCGATAAGGCGATAGAATACAATGACGAAATTAATGGCTTTTTAAGACAGGGGATAAACGAACACACATCTTTTAATAACAGCATTTCCCACCTGAAGGAAATGCTATAAAGAAGGAAGATTATACTGATGGTATAGGTTCTAATACGTCTTGATTTTGGAGAGAGGAGGTAAAGTATGGAACAGTTTAAATTTCCTTTACAGAAGCTCCTGGATATACGGCTGGATAAAGAAGAACAGAGCAGATTGAGGCTGATGGAGGCACAAAGTCAGAAGGATACTGCAGAAACTAAATTGAGAGATTTAAAAGCGACCTATGAAAAGTATAATATTCCTGACAAGAATACGACAACTGCAGAAAAAAAGATAAAGAACACATATATGACAACTCTGGACTGGGGAATAAAGAACGCAGGAAATGAGCTTGTAAGGAAGAATGCAGCAGTCGATAACTGCCGGCAGGATTTGAAAACAAGACAGGTCGAAAGAAAAACTGTAGAAACCGTTAAGGATAGAAGGTACGAAACCTTTATCAAGGAACAGGAAAGAAAAGAGCAGATTCAAAATGATGAGTTTGCATTATATTCATTTATGAGAAAAATTGAAGGGAGGTGAAAAATGAATAATGGATGTGAATGTAACCGCTGCTGCAGTAAATACATTAAGTAAACCTATTCAACCTCAAAGCGGAGATACGGTAGATACTAAAAATGCAGGAGTTGATTCAAAGGATAAAACTTTGAACTTCAGCGACTACTATAAGAAATACAGTAATGACTCTACGGATTCTGAGAATGTTGTTGATGGATCCGACAAAAAAACTAAAGGACAAGCATTGGGGGCTGCAGGAATACTCAAAGCAGGTAACCCGAAAAATCTCAAAGATAAATCCGATACCATGGAAGATTTGATTGCGCTGTTGGTTAACCTATACATGGCTAAAGGTGAAATTACTCCAACAAAAATCAATAGTGACCAAACAGGAAACATCATAACTCAGGATGGGAAAGCAGTAACCTCTGGAAAAATCAAGTTAAACGGCCTTCAGGACCTGGTAAAGAACATAATGACAGGTAAGGAAATACCAACTGAGTTGAAAGAGATACTTGAACAATATATGAAGCTGACAGCTCAAAACACTAAAACTTTTAATGGTAGAGACGGACTCAAGAACTCTTCAAAGATTATGGATTTGTTCCCGGGCTTATCAAGTACATTGAGTACCGATGTTGCAAAAACGGACGGTGCCGATGAATTTAAAAAAAGAGTTGTCGATGAAATTAAGAATTTGCTTGGTGATACGGAAGTTAAGGATAAACTTGTAAAAAAACATGAGAGCCTATCAAGCAAGAGGACAGTTTCAACATTGGAGAAGTTGTTAGCCGGGGACGACATAAAAGTATCCGATAAGACTGGATCAGCTGATAAAAAGACAGATTATGCAGAATTCAAAGCTACGACAAATTTAAGTGACAATGCTGCAAATAAAAAGACATTGGATAGTGAGGACGACAAAATTCTAAAGGGTATACTTCAAGATGACAGCACAAAAAAAGAAGTCAAATTAAACATGGTTATGGACCTCATGAATAAATCCAAAAGCGCAGATTTGGAGCCCACAGTTCAAAGTGGACAAGTCACTGTGCATAAAGCAACCATCGTTAATGACATGGTAAAGGCAGTTAAGTTCATGGACAATAATCAAATAAAGGAACTTAAAGTCAATATCAACCCTAAGGAATTGGGAGAGCTCATTGTGAGTGTAACCATGGAAGATGGTAAAATCAAGGCAAGTATTTCCGCCGGCAGTAAAGATGCGTATAATCTCTTGACCTCAAATTTGAACGAAATGAAGAATTCCTTAAACAGTACTGAAATCAGAATTCAGGACGTCAGTGTAGGGATTTACAATGGAGATACCACATTTTTCAGGGATGGCTCACAGAGGCAGGGAAATGACGAGCAGAACAACTATTTTGGCGGAAGTGGCCGAAGAAACGCTCAGGAGGATGAAGTATCCATCAAGTCTATCGACGACAGCAGGAATGATGGTCAAATAAATCTGCTGGCGTAAGAAGGAGGAGAAAAGTATGGCCGTTAGCAATATAAGCGGTGTAGGCAGTAATAATAGTGCTACAGCAAGAGGGACAAAGATAGTGCAGCCTGGAAGCGATATGGATAAGAATTCGTTTCTGAGAATATTATCTGCGGAACTCACAAACCAGGACCCAATGAATGCCAGTGATTCAACCCAATACGTTGCCCAGATGGCACAATTTACTTCACTGGAGCAAATGTCAAATCTAAATACCACAATGACAATGTCTTCGGCAAACGCCCTTATCGGGAAGGCGGTAGCATTGAATGCTGTAGATGATAATGGAATACAATATGCCGGAATTGTTAAATCTGTCAGCAACAACGCCGGGTCAGTCAAGCTTAATGTTCAGTTAAGCGACGGTACAAGCAAACAATTTAGTTACAACGATGTAACTGATGTTTTGAATATACCTGATAATAATATGAGTGCCTTGAATGAGAATATGCTCCTGCTAACAGCATCATCTTTGATTGGCAAGAGTGCAGAATTTAGTGCAAAAGATGGAAGCGGGAATAACTACAACGGAACTGTTAAGGGAGTATATATAGACAGTAGCAACACTGTCAATTTCAATATACAGGTAAATGGTTCAGGAAGCACCGTCAACCTTCCTTACAGTGAACTCATAAGCGTTAAAGAGGCATGAAGCACTAATGGGATATAGAGTAATAAACGGAATCCCGTACCCGGTTGGTAATTTTCCGACGGTAAATCAAAACAAATCACAGAGTTCAAATACAGTTTCTGACAAGAACAGTAAATCCTTTGGTGATATTCTAAGCACTCAGATTAAAAATCAATCCTTTAATATATCAAAGCACGCAGCTGACAGGTTAAAGGATGTACAGTTTAACAACCTGGATATGCAGAAGATAAATGAAGGCATAAACAAAGCACAGGAAAAAGGAGCTAAAAACTGTCTGATTCTATACAAGGATGTAGCGCTGGTTACCAGCATAGAGAACAGGACAGTCATTACTGCTGTTGATGGGGAGCGGATGAAGGATAATGTATTTACGAATATAGACAGCGTAATGGTATTATGATGAGCTGGACCTTAACATAGGAAGCTCAGCTTTGCGGATGGATGGAAGCAAGGCATAACAAATTAAGTCTAAAAGTATAGGAGGAAATAATATGTTAAGATCACTTTATTCAGGAATAAGTGGAATGAAGGTCAACCAGACGAAGATGGACGTAATAGGTAATAATATATCGAATGTCGGAACCACTGCCTTTAAATCCAGCAGGGCAAGATTTCAGGATATGCTAAGTCAAAGTGTGACTAGTGCAATGGCACCTTCCACTAACCTTGGTGGTGTCAATCCAAGCCAGGTAGGACTTGGAGTTCAGCTTGGCGGCGTCGACACCGTGGTAAGCCAGGGTATGATGCAGCCTACAGCAAGAAATCTGGATGTTGCAATTGATGGCGAAGGTTATTTCATGGTCGGCAAAGGACCTACTGTTTTTCAAGACGGAAATATTCAGGTCAATCAGCAGGCAGGCACACATAATGTAAACACTTCTTCTTTGAGTAATTCAAAGATGGAAATCAGCTATACCAGAGATGGAGCCTTTACACTGGATAATGACGGCAATTTGCTTACATCAGATGGATACAGAATCCTGGGCTATGGACTTACAAATGATTCACCATCAGTGAGCCCAACAGCCCAGGCTCCCAATGTAGTTACTGCAGGAGGCTTTAATTTCCAGTTTGGTCCGGGGGCGTCACTAAACGGCTATAAGGTTGTTCTTGGCAATGTTGCAGCTGATACTGTGACATCTGCAGATGTGGACAAGGCTACAAAGACCATAGTATTAAATGGTGATTTCAGCGCTGCCGGCGCTGTGACAAGTGATCAGGCAGCCAGCGCTATCAACAAGGCATTGAATGCTGCCGGAATACCGCAGACAGTACAAGTAAACGGAACCAATACGGCAATTACAGGTTTAACAGCAACAATATCCGGTGGTACTGCAGTTCTTCAGGGTATCACTTTCAAATTTGACAATTCTACTCATACCGACCTAGAGGGGTACACTTTACAAGTTGGAGATATGAGTGGATTGGATTCCAGTGTCAGTGTTGATACCAATTCAAAGAAAATTATTATTAATGGAGATTTCTTAACTAATGGAGGTATTGATACTGCAGACTTGAAAAACAAGATTTCAGCGGCTTTATTATCGAAGGCAATCAATGAGCCCTTTGCCGCCACCAATGCTATAACAGGCGCATCAGCAATGGTAACTGGTGCTGAATCAGCTTTGACTAATGGAGGAACTCCGGTAGAGAGCATTGGAAGCGACGGATCTATCAGCTATGTAGATGCAACAAAAGATGTTAAAGCGTATGACGACAGTTTGAAAACACTGCGTATTCCCGATAAGGTTAAAATCCCGGGAGAGAATACGGAACTCAGAGTGAGGAGTTTCAGTATAGACAAGACCGGACTAATCAGCGGAGTACTTGAGGACGGAAGGGTTGCAGCACTTGGGCAAATTGCAACATCATCCTTTAAGAATCCGGCAGGCCTTACAAAGATGGGCAAGGATTTGTACAGTGCCTCCGTTAACTCAGGCGAAGCAACATTGAGAAGTGGAGTTGGCACACTGGGAGAGGATAACAGCAAGGGTTACGGTGATTTGAATCAAGGTATGCTTGAAATGTCCAATGTAGATTTGGCAGAGCAATTCACTGATATGATTGTAACCTCCAGAGCCTTCCAGGCTGCCGGAAAGATGATCACAACAGGAGATGAAATTCTGCAGGATATAATCAATCTCAAGAGATAGAAATAAATTCTTAATAAATAGATTATGTTAGTTTTATACCGGTGTAGAGCATGGAGTATGCTCTACACTGGTATGCTAAGGTGATATTGGAGGTCAAAGATGATAAGACTAACAGCGTTTAGCGGTGATGCCTTTGTGCTTAATGCAGATCATATCGAGAAGGTTGAGGAAGTTCCTGAATGTATCATAACCCTGGTAAACGGCAAAAAGTATATGGTAAGAGAAACCAGTGAAGAAGTCATAGATAAGGTCATTGAGTATAAAAAGAAAATCTTCAACTTCGGTTTATAGTATAATTTTTTACTATTGAATCTATTTTTATTTTACCAGGTAGAGGGAGGGGCACAATGAGCGAAGTAGTAAAAACAAAGTCCAGTGGGAATATTTTAAAAATCTTAATACTCGTATTATTGGTACTGATACTGGTGGGAGGAGCCGGTTTTGGAGGCTTTATAATGGCGCAGAAGTTTCCAACGAAGGCCGGTACCAGTACTACTACGGCAAACCAGGCAGCAACCATCGAAGAAGCATATTACGATGGAGGGGAATTTTTGGCAAATCTTTCTGATACGGACAGTAAAAGATATTTGAAAATACAGCTTATATTAGCATATGACAGTAAAAACAAAAAACTGCCGGATGAACTTACAACCAAGGTTAATGTAATAAAGGACTGTGTCATCAGTGTCATGAGAACAAAAAAAGCAGCGGATTTGACGCCAAAGGGTTCGGATGACCTTAAGGCAGAGTTGATGACACGGATTAATTCTGTTCTTACCAAGGGAAAGCTTACCAATGTCTATTACAATGATTTTATAGTTCAATAAGGAAGGTGTCTATGGATAGAAACTTTTGGAGTATGATTTTTGAAATAGTAATTTTCCTTCCCTTTATCCTTTTTTTAGTGTTTCTGACACTGAAGCTTGGGAGTGGAAAATTACAGGGGATTCAAAAAGGTAGGTTTATCAGGGTACATGAAAGAACGTCACTTTCTAAGGAAAATAACCTGTTAGTAGTACAGATGGGAAATAAGGGCTATGTTTTGGCTTCCTCCAGCGGAAGGGTTGAAATAATCAAAGAGATGGAGGAAGAGGAATTGCAGCAGATTATTTCGCAGAAGACAATGCCGCAGTATGCGGACCTAAAGGACTTGTATAAAAAAATAAGCTTAAAAAGGAAAGGTTCACAATGAAAAGGCATATAAGAATAATATTACTTTTAACTGCTCTGATAATATTATTGTTTGCGATTTCCAGTACCGTATTTGCAGCTACGGATACCATACCTGTTCCAAAGGTTAACATATCTCTGGATGGCTCAAGTTCTCCAAAGGATTATGTAAATGATATAAAAATATTGATTCTGCTGACAATACTGACACTGCTGCCATCAATAGTTATAATGATGACAAGCTTTACAAGGATAATTGTTACTTTTTCCTTCCTGAAAAGTGCACTGGGTGCCCAACAGTCAATACCGAATCAGATTTTAGTGGGACTAGCAATATTCCTGACTATATTTATAATGGCACCTACCTACAATAAAATAAACGAAAATGCCATAAAGCCTTATCTGGATAACAAGATAACACAGGAACAGGCTATGGAAGAAGGGGCCAAGCCTCTCCGGGAGTTTATGCTTAAACAAACACGTCAGAAGGACTTGAAGCTCTTTGTGGATGCGTCTAATGTCCAGGGTGATATTACAAAGGATAATGTTCCTCTATATGTGGTAATACCGGCATTTGCCATAAGTGAATTAAAAACTGCCTTTCAGATAGGCTTCCTGCTGTATTTACCTTTCCTTGTTATAGATATAGTTGTATCAAGTGTTTTAATGTCCATGGGGATGTTTATGCTTCCTCCGGTGATGGTATCGCTGCCTTTCAAGTTGCTTCTTTTTGTGATGGTTGATGGATGGAATCTTCTTATTAAAGCTTTGATAACAAGCTTTTCCTGAGGTGATAAAATATGAGCGAAAATATGTTGATGAGTATTGTAAAAGATGCGATAACTACAGGATTAACGGTGGCGGGGCCAATACTAATTGTAGGCCTTATAATCGGCCTGTTAATAAGTATATTTCAGGCTACGACACAGATTCAGGAACAGACCTTGACCTTCGTGCCAAAGCTTCTGGCCATTGCTCTTATAGGCATTCTTACAGGAAGCTGGATGCTTCATAAATTAGTAGACTTTACTGCAAGGATATTTAATTTGATTGCCAATATATCCAGATAAACGGGAGGTCAAAATTGATTAACACTGTATACTTCTTGGCAATATTGATGATTTTCTTAAGAATGTTGACCTTCTGTGCAGCAGTGCCGATTTTCTTCCCGAAAGGGACGCCAAATGTAATGAAAATATTTATTGCCGCTATTTTGGCTATAGCCATTGCACCAGCGGTGAGCACAGGAACTTTGACTTCAGTAAATAATAACATTCAATTGTTATTTGTTGCTGTAAATGAGATTATAACAGGGCTTGTGCTGGGATATATAACTAACTTTTGTTTTGATGTGATAAGGCTTGCCGGTCAGATGATGGATATTCAAATGGGTCTTTCCATGATTAGCATGTTCGACCCTAATTCCAACAGCAACAGCACATTGATAGACAGATTGTTGTATTGGGTAAGTTTTATAGTTTTTCTACTGGTGGATGGACACCACGTATTGATTACTTCACTTATTCAGAGCTTTACTAATGTAGGGCTTGGGAAGTCCATACTGTCAATAGGCAGTCTATCCATAATAATGAATACGGTGATCAATTATTTTGCCATTGGATTGAAAATAGCAATACCTATAGTATTGATAATTCTTATAACGGATATAACGCTGGGACTTATATCAAGAACCGTACCCCAGTTGAATGTTATGATTTTCGGCCTTCCGATAAAGATATTAGTTGGCCTCACAATTTTCTCCTTAGCCCTTCCGGGTATTATCAAGGAAATGATTGTGGTATTCCAAAGTATTCCGCACATATTTAACAGTATGTATAAGGCTGTACCCATAATTTTGATATTTGCTTCGGAAGAAAAGACTGAAGATGCTACGCCTAGAAAGAAAAGGGACGCAAAACAGAAGGGACAGGTTGCTAAAAGCAAGGAGGTTCCGCTGGCTCTTACTCTGCTGGTTATAACTTTGGTTTTGGCTGTACTCGGCAGTTACGTAGGCAGCAGCCTTAAAAACACCATAATTTATTTCCTGAGCAATAATTTCAGTGAACTTACCTACGAAAGTGTCCAAGGAGTTGCAGTCAGCACACTACTCAGGATTGCAGCGGTATTTCTTCCTGTGGTTGTTCCGATAATGGTCTTTGGAGTATTAGGCAATTATATTCAAACCGGTTTTATATTTTCTTCCGAGCCTTTAAAGCCTAAGTTATCCAAACTTAATCCTTTAAGCGGATTCAAGAGGATTTTTTCTGTAAGATCCGTAGTGGAACTCATTAAGCAGTTGGCTCTTGTATCAATTGTAGGTTATGTGGGATATAGTTTCGTAAAGTCCAATTATTTGGATATGCTCAATATGAGCAATTTGAGTATTAATGAGATACCGGGAGCCTTTGGAAGTCTTGTGGTCTCTATATTTACAAAAATAACGCTTATACTTATGGCAATAGCCCTAATTGACTATATTTATCAGAGGTATATGTATAATAAGGACTTAAGGATGACGAAACAGGAAATAAAAGAAGAATTCAAACAGGATGAAGGGGATCCCCAGATAAAATCCAAGATAAAACAGAAGCAGAGGGAAAGTGCCAGCAGAAGGATGATGGCTAGTGTCCCTGATGCTACTGTAGTAATTACAAATCCTACCCATATAGCTGTAGCCCTTCAATATGAGGGGGAAAATATGGGGGCACCAAAGGTTGTTGCCAAGGGAACCGATTATATTGCTTTAAAAATCAAGGAAATAGCAAGGGATAGTTCGGTGCCCATCATTGAAAACAAACCTTTGGCAAGGTTAATCTACAGCGAAATTGAGCTCGATCAGGAGATTCCGGTAGACATGTATCAGGCTGTGGCGGAAATACTGGCCGTAGTATTTAAGATGAAAAAGAAAAAGTAAAGAGTGTGCAGTTAAAACATAGCGAAACAATTTAAGTATACTGTAATGCATCTAAAATAATCTATTTAGTTGAAGGGTGATATTTTTGGCTGTTAATGAAAGGACCAGAATTAATTTAAAAAGTCATTATGATACAATCGTAGCCTTTGGTGTAATTGGCATTGTTATGATGATTATAGTACCGCTGCCAACCTGGGTAATGGATATTCTTATAGCATGTAACATAAGTATGGCAGTAATCATCCTTCTGCTAACAATGTTTACTACAGAAGTACTTCAATTTTCCGTGTTTCCTACCATGCTTCTGGTGACTACATTGTATAGGCTTGCACTTAATATTTCATCTACAAGGCTTATCTTGAGAGATGCTGATGCAGGTAAGATAATTCAGGCCTTCGGAAGTTTCGTGGTAGGAAATAACTATGTAGTTGGAATAATCATATTTCTTATAATAATAGTAATTCAGTTTGTAGTTATTACAAATGGTGCCGGCAGAGTTTCCGAAGTTTCTGCAAGATTTACTCTGGACGCCATGCCCGGCAAGCAGATGAGTATAGATGCGGATTTAAATGCCGGTATAATCGATGAAAATGCTGCAAGACAAAGAAGAAAGTCACTGCAGCAGGAAGCAGATTTTTATGGAGCCATGGATGGAGCATCAAAGTTCGTCAAAGGCGATGCCATAGCCGGTATAATTATTACAGTAATCAATATAATCGGAGGAATAGTAATCGGTGTGGTTATGATGAATATGGATGCTGCTACCGCCGCTTCAACCTTCGTAAGGTTAACAATCGGTGACGGCCTTGTAAGTCAGATTCCTGCGCTGTTAATCTCAACAGCCTCTGGTATACTGGTAACCCGTTCTGGCAGCGAGGGCAACTTCGGTACCGTACTGGCGAAGCAGATGACTGCCTTCCCAAAAGTTTTGGGCATTGCAGCTGTTATTTTATTCATAATGGCGTTTATACCGGGGCTGCCAATGCTTCCGTTCTTCCTTATTTCCGGAGCACTGGGACTTAGTTCCTATCTTCTAAATCAGGATGACAAGGCTAAACAGGCAATGCAGATAGAGACGGAACAGGCAGAAATTATTGAAAATGAAAAGAAGGAACCTGAAAATGTAATGAACCTGATCTCCGTAGAACCCATGGAAGTTGAAATCGGATACGGTTTAATTCCACTGGCGGATGAAGGCAGCGGCGGTGACCTGCTTCAGAGAATTGCCTCGGTAAGAAGGCAGTGTGCCATTGAAATGGGTGTGCTTGTTCAACCTATAAGGATTAGGGACAACCTTCAGCTTAAAACAAATGAATATGTTGTGAAGATAAGGGGGACTGTTATTTCCTCCGGGGAGTTGATGCCCAATATGCTGCTATGCATGGACCCTGCAAATGAAAATACGGATATCACCGGAATAAGAACAGTGGAACCTACCTTCGGGCTGCCTGCGGTGTGGATAAACAGAGATCAGAGAGAAGAAGCGGAAATCAAGGGGCTTACGGTAGTGGATCCGACTACAGTGATGGTTACACATCTTACTGAAACAATAAAAGCACATTCCTATGAACTCCTCGGCAGACAGGAAGTAAAGATGATAATAGATACCGTAAAGGAAAGATACAGCGCCGTAGTAGAAGAACTTATACCGGATCTTATGACTATCGGAGAAGTTCAGAAGGTATTACAGAGTCTGTTAAAGGAGAAGGTTCCTATAAAGGATATGGTGACTATACTGGAGTCTTTGGCTGATAATTCCAGAGCTACAAAGGATTTGGAACTGCTTACGGAATATGTTCGCTTTGCACTGGCAAGAACAATTTGTGCACCGCTTATAGATGAGAACCGGGCTATAATTGTGGCAACCTTGGATCCAAGGCTGGAAGACATTATTGGTTCAAATCTTCAGAAGTCCATACAGGGTACTTTCCCGGCAATTGATCCTGATACCACCGGCTCAATTCTAAATTCAATAAAGGAAGTTATGCAGAGTGTTTACTTTTATGAAAATCAGCCGGTATTTCTTGTTTCACCGAAGATTCGTCCAGCCTTTAGAAGGCTTATAGAGATGGTATATCCCAATATAGTTGTTCTTTCACTGAATGAAATACCAAATGATGTTGAAATTAGAACTGAAGGAGTTGTGGCAATCTGATGATTATTAAGAGGTATCTGGTAAGCAATATGAACGAAGCTATGACCAGAATAAGATATGAATTAGGTGTCGATGCGGTAATCATAAGTCAGAGAAAGATACGAAAGCCTGGTTTCACAGGATTGTTTTCGAGAAAAATGATAGAAGTCACAGCAGCGGTGGATAATTCAAAGAAATCCGAGAAGAGCAGTGAAAATACTAAGGAAGATGTAAAGAGCAGCATTGATACAATAAAGAATATCATCAAGAATCAACCGAGCCAGCCGCAAACATTGGAAAAGGCACCTTCGGGTATCGGCTCAAAGATGACGGCAGCTGTGGAGGAAAAAGGAAAGAGTACTGTTGAGGAAACTCTCCTCAGAGAATTTGCCGAGATGAAGAGTCTTCTTTCAGAGATGACGGCAAATCCGGTAAAAAGCAGTACTCCCAGAAAGAGTAAACTTCAGTCGCTCCTGGAAAGTATTGATATCAATGAAAAGAACGTAAAGAAGATTCTTGCGGATGTAAAAAATAATAAAGAGGAACCGGATGAGAATAAGCGGCTAAAACAGGCAATAAAGAAGCAAATAACTCTGTCAAAGACAAAGATGGACGGAGTGGTGGTGCTGGTGGGGCCAACAGGAGTGGGTAAAACCACTACCATTGCAAAACTGGCGGGCAGGATGGCACTGGTGGACAAGAAGAAGGTTGGACTTATAACGGTGGATACCTACAGAATCGGTGCGGTAGAACAGCTTAGAACTTATGCGGATATTATGAATATTCCTTTCAAGGTTGTAATCACACTGAAGGAGATGGAGAGCGCTTTGAACAGCATGAAGGATTGTGATGTGGTGCTGGTAGATACCACCGGAAGAAGCAGTAAAAATTCAATGCAGCTTTCGGAGCTTAGGGCCTACGTAGATAAAACCAATTCCAGTAATATAAATCTGGTAATCAGTTGTACAACAAAGGAAAAGGACATTGAGTGTATTACGGAAGGGTTTAAATTATTAAACTATAACAGCGTAATAATAACAAAGCTTGATGAAACTACAACTTATGGTTCGCTTATCAATATATTGGGCAGTGCAAAAAAACCATTAAACTACGTCACTACAGGACAAAATGTCCCGGATGATATCAAAAAAATAACCGCAGAGGACTTATGTAAATTAATTTTGGGAGAGGAAGCAATATGTTAGATCAGGCACAGAAGTTAAGACAATTGGCATCTGATAACACGGCTAAAAAAGGTAAACCCAGAATTATTACAGTTACATCTGGTAAGGGTGGGGTTGGAAAGAGCAATATTGTGGTGAACCTTTCCATTGCCCTTCAAAAATCCGGAAAAAGAGTGCTTATATTTGATGCCGATGTCGGCATGGGGAATGATGACGTTTTAATGGGATTTTTGCCAAAATATAATGTATTTGATATAATATTTAATAGTAAGACCATCGAGGAAGTTGTAGTACAGGGACCTTATGGGTTGGGGCTTCTACCGGCGGGCTCGGGACTAAACAGGATAGAGGATATTTCTACAAAACAGAGAGAAGAATTTATTAAGAAACTATCTTCTCTTGAAAATCTGGATTATATCCTGATGGATACAGGGGCTGGCATCAGCAGGACCGTACTTGGTTTCATTGCATGCTGTGAGGAACTTATTATGCTCACAACACCTGAGCCGACATCACTTACAGATGCTTACAGTCTGTTAAAAGCAGTAAATCATTTCAAATTGAAATCCCGGGCCAGGGTGATAATTAACAGGGCCTTTGACGAGAAGGAAGCCCTTATAACCTACAATAAATTTAACAATGCCGTAAACAATTTTCTCAAGATGGAACTTGAATATCTTGGCATGGTGTCGGAGGACAGGAGAATTGTGCAGTCTGTAAGGGCACAGCAGCCCTTCATCATGGCATATCCTAATTGCGATGCATCAAGAGATATAGAAAGACTGGCACAAAGGATATCCGGTATAGAAGGCAGTACCGAAGGTATTGGCGTTCAAGGACTATTTAAAAAGATTTTCAGTATTTTTTCATAGGCGGGGATAGAATGGCAAACATCAAATTTCTTATTAACAGCAGAATTGAGATATTAGAAGATGACAAGGTGTATAA
>JAUZPH010000130.1 GCA_030706065.1 Bacillota bacterium
TATCCCCTCATATGTTTTTACTGCTGCTGTTGTTATCCCCAAATGTCCGAAAAAAATCATATCCATCTCTCCTGTTATCAATAATTACACTATATTTTATCAATAACAAGACAAGAAATCTATACACAGCAGTTAGTATGGCAGCCATATTACACCAACCACTGATATAGTGGCCACATATATGCAAATTGCATTCAGCAAAACATGCAATTTACAACCTTGATCCCTGTACTGACAGGTAAATCAGAAAAGGATAAGGCCCTTCAGTGTCAATCTTCAATACCGCCCCAGGCATTGAAAATCAATACTTTCACCTTATCCTTGTACGCATCTATTTCAATTCATGGATAAACAATCCGCTTCTGAGCTTCGGTTCGAACCAGGTGGACTTTGGCGGCATTACCTCTCCCGCATCGGCTATGGCCATGAGGTCTGCTATGGTAGTTGGATACATCGAGAAGGCAACCTTCATATCCTTCTTTACCCTCTTCTCCAGCTCTTTCAACCCTCTTATTCCGCCGACAAAGTCAATCCTCTTGCTTGTACGGGGATCATCTATACCCAGGATAGGCTTCAGCAGATTGTCTTGAAGGATTGATACATCTAATCTGGCAACAGGATCGTCAGGATTATAAGTTCCTTCCTTGGAGGTAAGCCTATACCATTTTCTTTCCAAATACATGCCGTAGGTACGCTTACAATCAGGCTTATATGGCCCTTCACCTTCATACAGACTTATTTCAAATTTGTCCGATACTCTAAGCATATATTCTTCAGTCGAAAGACCATTTAGATCCTTGACAACCCTGTTGTAATCCATAATTTTGAGATCCTTGTCCGGGAATATTACCGACAGGAAGAAATTAAACTCCTCTTCTCCGGTAAATCCAGGATTTTGTTCTCTTCTCATTGTGCCGACCTTAACCGCGGAAGCTGCCCTATGATGACCGTCAGCAATATAAAGGCTCTTCACACCTGCAAAGAGGCTTACTAATTTTTGTATATCCTCTTCGTTATCTATCAGCCAAACTATATGCCCTATGCCGTCCTCTTCAACAAACTCGTTCATAGGTGGATTCTTCACATATTTATCTACTATTTCATTAATCTCTCCCCTATGCCTGTAGGTAAGAAATATAGGCCCGGTATTGGCATCGCAGTAATCCACGTGGTTAATTCTGTCCTGCTCCTTGTCCGGTCTTGTATACTCATGCTTCTTTATTACATTTTTCATATAATCATCTATTGAAGTACAGGCCACGATTCCTGTCTGAGCCCGCCCGTTCATTGTCTGCCTGTATATATAAAGATGAGGCTTTTCGTCCCTTACCAGTACTCCCTGTTCAATCAACCCATAAAGGTTATCCCTTGCTCTCTCATAAACTCTGGTATCATATATATCTATTGAAGGATCAAGGTCAATTTCTGCCTTGTCCACATGGAGGAAGGAATATGGGTTTCCCTCAACCATTTCATGGGCCTCTTCCGTATTCATTACATCATACGGGAGAGCCGCCACCTTGGCAGCCAGGTCCGCTACAGGCCTTACCGCTTTAAACGCTCTAATTACCGCCATTTATTATTCACCTCTAGTTTTGCTTTAGAATCGCCTCATAAGCTTAATCCTCTTGATTATTATATTACAGAATTTCTGAAAAAATCATCTATAATATTGACAATTTCCTCACCGATTCTTGTTTGAGCCTCTGCCGTCTGTGCTCCGATATGCGGAGTTACTGATACATTAGGGTGGTTAAGGAGTGCATCGTTCTTTGTTGGCTCCTCGACAAACACGTCTATTCCTGCACCTGCAATTTTCCCGGCGTTTAAGGCTTCCAGAAGGGCGTCTTCACATACAACTCCGCCTCTTGCGCAGTTTATAAGATATGCTCCATCCTTCATAAGTGCAAGTTCCTCCTTGCCGATAACAGTACCTCTTGTCTTGTCATAAGGTATGTGCAGAGATAAGAAGTCTGCCTTTTTCAATACTTCATTAAAATCAAGGCATTCAAAGTCATCATAACCCTGAACCTTGCCTACTATATCATAGTAAACTACCTTCATTCCCAGGGCATTTGCCTTCTTTGCAAGCTCCCTTGCTATTCTTCCGAAGCCGATAAGTCCAAGGGTCTTTCCTGCCAGTTCGATACCTTCATATTTTTTCTTCTCCCATTTTCCGTCTCTCATTGTAACGTTGGAGATATTTACAAACCTTGCAAGTGCAAACATATGGGCAAGTGCAAGCTCCGCAACAGATGCGCTGCTGGCATTCGGAGTATTTGTAACCTTTATTCCTCTTTCAAGAGCATAGGCTACATCAATGTTGTCCACTCCAACTCCGCCTCTTATAACAAGCTTCAGCTTTGGAGCCTCCAAAGCCTTGTCGATTATGGGTTTTCTCACCTTTGTTGCAGACCTTACGACCAAAACGTCAAATTCCTGAAGAGCCCCGCCAAGTGCATCCGGTTCGTAGAATTGTTCTATTACCTCATAGCCTAAGGCTTTAAGCTTATCTACCGCATTTTTTTCCATACCGTCAGTTACCAATACTCTATACATGATTACGCCCCCCATTTACTTATACAAGTTCATATTTCAAAAATTGCATTTATAAAAATTTTAATACTATTATACTACGACTTATCAGGGCTTGTCAAAACTTTATCCAACAAACCTTTATGACATTTTTCGCCTAATTAAAGCTGATAAATCCGCCTTTAATGCCGTGTTCGCCACTGGCGGACGATTTATGCCTACTGTCTGCAGAATTGTATTCCAGACAATACTCTGTGAGCTTTACCATCTCCTTCCATATGCTCATGAACAAAAATCGATCTATATATTCATTTGTCTGACTATTTAAACTTAACAGTCCGGATAGCCAATAACTAATTCCTGCCGAACATCTCTGCAGCGCTATCCAGGAAATTCTTTCTGCATTTGCCATCAACGTAGTTTGAGCAGTTTTCGCAATTAACCGAAACCGCTGAATTACTTAAACGTCTTATATCCATAGGCGGTTCGTAGCTTTCACAATTTTGTGCAACCATACTCATCAAATCCGCTGAATTCATTTATAATCACGCTCCTGTAGTTTAATCGCTTTAAAACAATAGACCCAACGTGATTATTTTAACCAAAATTTTCAAAAATATTTATTCCATAAAAAAGCATACGTGGATTTGCACTATACAAATCCACGTATGCTTCCGGCAATTAGAGTCTTTTATTTGTTCCCTTTAAATGTTTCTGAACAAGCATATATCTTTCATATCTTAACGAATCTCGCTTACTTGTATCTTTAATCCTTCCAGATGACTTCTTTAGCTTGGACAGATAGAAAAGTATTTGTCTGAGGGCTGTGGGCAGGGTAAAGAAAACCATTATCCGCGATACATAGTTCAACTGGTCCTGTATATCGCCATATTGTAAGAACTGCCCCTGCATATAGCTGCCTGCAGCAATGGGTATTAAATTAATGAAAATAACAAAGGAAAAAGATAACCAGCATACGGTATTCAGGAAGAGTTCGAAGTCCTTTTCCCCAAGGCTCCACTCACGGATACCTTCATTATAGGCCGCCGTATTTTCAGCAGCAGGCAGCGTCCTGTTTCTCGCACCATCTCCGGGTACTAGTTTTGATGACTCATCCTTTCTAATTTTCGAAGATATGCCCCGCAAAAGCCTACCCAAAAACATTGATGGTGACAGTAATTGAATTATGAAATAGCAGAGTATAAGCCAAAGTAAAATATATATACCTTCATTATTTATATCTATGAACAACTTAAAAGAGTAATTGTTGTTTGCATACAGTAGTATATTAAAGGTTATACTGACGAACAGAATCCCCGCCCAGTAAACAAGCTTTTTCCAAACGGGCTTTTCTTTTGCCAGATATGGCTCCCTCGAAATGATCCTGCAGATAATTAAGACAATCAACAGGGTAAAAAGAAAACCGGCGATGATCAAAATATCACTTCCCTTCAAAACCTAATTTAGCCGCTCTGCCTCTATACTTTTCAGAATTTCCTTCATTATGGCGGAAAGCTTTTTATCGGAGGCTGCTATTGCAAGCTTTTGATTAATCCAAATTACAAGCTTTGTCTTAAGCAGCACATAGAAGTCTTTGTCTGCCTCCTTTTCAAAGCTGGCAGCTGCCACCTCGTTAGCAGCCTCTTTGGAATCATATTCACCGGACTGATAGTCAAAGTCTTCAATGGTAGGCACCTCCTTAAGCAATTCAAAATCCTTACTTGATATTATCCTTGCAAGATTAAACTGACATAAGACAGATAGAAAGATATTGTACTCCTTCAATTTATTTAGCGGGCAATATAGGGAGAACCCCTCCTCCATTCCGATGTGGTTTATTTTAAAGGACATCAGGAATTCTGTCAGATGCTCAAGGCAGCTTTGAATGGTAGTCTTTTTCTCATCCTCTGTGCGGTGAAGGATTAATGAAGATAACAGTAATTCCTCTGTAAGCTCCTCATCGTTTCTAACTATTTCCCTGTTTCTTCTTGCAGACAAAACTCGTTTATCCCGTTTACTGATCACTGCAAATAATAATGTAAGCCCATCTATTAAAGCCGCAAAGGCAAGGCAGAACCAGGCGATACGCAGAGCACTGCTGTTTGTAAACAGGTTCTTTATTGGGAGGACATACATATTTTCCAGTGAAAACTCCTCGCTGTTCACATCTATAACCTGTCCTACATCTGAAAAGTAGTTTAATAAATATGCGCCGTTTTTCATTTCCGACTGGAGCTTTGAGTAAAGCAACAGCGCATCGGAAAGGCCCAAGGATACATCACCCACGGGTTCCATACCGTGATTTTCCACATAAGCAGCCTTTTCCACATCCTTCAGACTTTTCATAAAGACTTGATCCGTATCCGTGGCAGTAAAGAAAAAGTTTAGTGCCTTGTTAAATTCCTTCGGAGCCTCTGATGCGGTAACGTCGGAATATACTGTGAACATGTTTGTAAGGACGGAACTGAACTTTTCCTTGTCACTGGCCTTTGTATCGATATAATTGATGCAGTACTGCTGAAGCTCATTCATTCTTTTATCAAATTCTGAAGCACCACTGTTCGGGATGGTATTGTACATGGACGACACCATGTTTTCTATCGCCAGTTTATTGGATTGTATATCCGCAAACTCTTTATTGAACTGTTCCAGTGTCTTTCCACCCAGAATGGTTTTAACTTTATTTTCATATATGGTTGACTGGGCCGATGAATTTTGGGCAGCAGCCTGTCCAACAATACTTGAGATGGCATTATTGTATTTGGCCATATCCTCGTAATATTTATCCAGATTGTTGCCATAATTATTGATACTTGGCTTAACCACACTTCCGGTATTTGGTGTAATAACATTGGTATTTACCGTCACCTTGGCAACCTGCTCGCTCAATGCCGCATAATCCTTATTTTCCTTGTCAAGCCTGGTATACTCCTTCTGAAGCTTGCCGGTAATGTCAAAAACATACTGCTTCATATCATTTTTCGAGCTGTCTACATAAGCTCTGTATTTATCGGACATGTTATGATAGACCTGATTGTATCTTTCTTCCAGGTATATGATAGGTGAATTTATATAATTATATATTCCTATATATGAAAAGTAAGTAGAACATATAGTTGCTGATATGAGAATGATAATAGTCCCGGCCCTGAAATTCCTTCTTAAGGAATTACTGAGTGAAAAAACAATCAGTTGCACGGAAAGGGCAAATAAGAATGGCGCACTAAGACCAAAGGGAAGCTTTATGCCCCCAAAGTACACTTTGCTGCCGGAATAGGTGGTAGCCAAAGAAATTATCTGAAGAAAAAATGTCACTCCAAGGAATATCCAGGAAAGCACCACCGGGTTAAAGACAGACTGTGCGTTATAGCCGGTATTGTCCTTTAATATATTCTGTGTCTCCTGATAATTCCTGTTAAACTCTTTATTTTCGGACTCACTTTGAAATTTTCCTCTCAAATATTCTCTTATTCCCATAAATTCACTCCCCCACTTTAATCTTATCTCTTTTTCTATATTCTGAGGAAATACTGCTTAACCCTTATACCAACATTGATAAAAATATACAATTAATATTATACATTTACTTACAACTAAATGTAAATACTTGTAATTCGTTTGACTAATGCAGCTTCCGGAAAACAGTGTATTATACCCCTCCTAAGCAGCAGAAAACCCTGATGTGCTGTTCATCCCGCTCATCAGGGTTTGTTCTAAAACTCATATATCTTACTGTATTTATCGTACAGATACTTGATAAAGTAATCTGCCTTAAGCTCTTCTCCGGTGACCGTCTTTATCAGTTCTGAAGGCTCATATACCGCCCCGTGCCTGTGTATGTTATCCCTGAGCCACTTATGGATAACCTCGAAGTCACCCTTTTCAACTCTTTCAAACAAATCCGGAATATCCTTGTTCATTCTTCCCAGAAATTGTGCACCATATAGATTTCCCAGGGCATAGCTCGGGAAGTATCCGAAGCTTCCGTCAGACCAGTGCACATCTTGAAGCACCCCTTCAGCATCATTGGAAGGCTCAACTCCAAGGTATTCTTTGTATTTTGCATTCCACAGCTTCGGCAGGTCTTTTACCTCCACCCTGCCGTTTATAAGCTCTTTCTCTATTTCATACCGTATTATTATATGAAGACTGTAAGTGAGTTCATCTGCTTCTATTCTGACAAGAGACGGCTCAACCCTGTTTATCCCCTTGTAAAAGTCCTCCAGGGACAGGCCATCAAACTGCTTGAAGTTCCTCTTAATTTCCGGGTAAAAATACTTCCAGAAGCTCAGGCTCCTTCCTATTATGTTCTCATAGAACCTTGACTGGGATTCGTGAATGCCCATGGAAGCTCCACCGTCCAGCAGTGTTCCTTCCAAGTCATCCGGGATATCCTGTTCGTAAATTCCGTGGCCGCCTTCATGGAGGCAGCTGAATAAGGCACTTCTGAACTCATTCTCATAATAGTGGGTAGTTATTCTCACATCCTTGTTGCCAAAGTCCGTGGTGAAGGGATGAACACTTTCATCCATCCTACCCGTCTCAAAGTCATAACCCACCTTCTTAAGCAGCATGGTATTAAACTCCGCCTGCTGCTGTTTGGGAAAGTACTTACTAAATACGGCAGTACTTACTTCCACTCTGCTGTTCTGTATTTTTCCCAGAATTTCCACTATAGCCTTCTTCAGCTGTCCAAACACCTCGTCAAGCTTTTCTACAGTTATTCCCGGCTCAAAAAAGTCCAAAAGGGTGTTGTATCTGTCCCCCTCATAGCCCCAGTAGCCGATAAACTCCCGTTTGAATTCCGTTACCTTCTCAAGGTATGGCTGAAAAATAGAGAAATCAGCCTTTTCCTTGGCCTCCTCCCAGGCAGTGCCGGACCTTGATGCCACTTTGATGAACTCCCTGTACCTGTCTTCCGGTATCTTCTTGGTCTGGTCATAAATCTTCCTGCAGTTTTTAACTGCAGCCTTCATCACGTCATCCAGATCGGAGACACCTTCGAAGTACTCTATGTACTCCCTCATCCTGTCTGAGGTCTGAAGCTTATACACCTCGCCCGAGATGTAGGTTACCATATCGCTTCTTGCTTCAATACCTCTTTTGGGCATGTATACCCTCATATCCCACTCAGCCAGTGCTAATGCATTGCTGAGGTAATCAATCTTCCTGAGATAGTCTTTGAACTCCTGAAACTTTTCCACCAGCTCCATATTAACAACCTCCCAAATTTAGAGCAGTACCGATTCCGTCTCACTGCAGTATCTCGTTATGATACACTTTCCCAAGCTCCTTGGGCATCTTCTGCAGAGGCAGTTATCGACCTTTCCGTCGCATCTCTTTTCTTTATACTCAGGACACTGCCTGCAGTTATCTCCTCCTACAGCCATACTATCCCTCCTCCTGTGTAATTTATACAGTATTCGGTTTTTCAAATATTAATTGAAAGCCTCATGTGTCACGTTGATTATATCACTATAGGCAAGCCCATTTCCAGCACAATTGTATTTAAAATCCTGCAGCATTATTCCATAGATTCATTTTTATATCTTTCCCTGTAAATCGTCATCAGCTTACTCATCTCCTGTGCCGCAGTAGGCGGAGTGTAGGTGATGGCATTAGCCCCTGCTGCAATAGTTTCAGCTATGCTTTCTTCCGTAGGGCCGCCGGTAGCTATTATGGGGAACTCCGGAAACTGCTCTCTTATCCTTCTTACAATATAAGAAGTTTTTCTGGCTCCGGAGACATTCAATATTGTTGCTCCCGCCTCTATACGTGCCTTTATGTCCTCGTATTCCGATACCACTGTAATAAGTATCGGTATATCTATAGTATCTCTCATTATGCTTATAACCTCATTGGGTGTCGGACTGTTTACAACAACTCCCATTGCACCTTTAAACTCTGCATCCAGCGCCAGGTTTACCACTCTTTTCCCGGTAGTAATTCCGCCGCCGACTCCGCAGAATACCGGAACATCGGCAGCCTGAACCAGAGCCTCGGTGATGAGGGGCTGAGGCGTAAAGGGGTATACCGACATAATGGCATCTGCATTGGTATTCCTTATAATTGCCACATCGGTAGTGAAAATGAAGGACTTCAAACGTTTACCAAAGACCTTTATACCGCTGGCCTCTCTGATTATGCTTGGGAGTTCAATTATATGACTTCTTAGTATTCCCTTTACCTCAGGAACATATTTACTCATATTCCCACCTCTTTCATTTTATATTTATCAGAAACCTTGGGTTTATCTTCCATACCTGTGATTATAATTATATATTTACAGGTATCCTTTGTAAACACGTGATTCCATGCCTGTCCGCATATTTGCTTTTGATCACTTGA
>JAUZPH010000131.1 GCA_030706065.1 Bacillota bacterium
CTGCAGGTGTTATAATGATAATACTATACTTTTATTACGGGCGGGTTTTATAAGATGATTGAGCTTAGAAATGTTTCCTATTCCTACGATAACAGCTTTAATGCATTAAAGGATATTACTTTGAATATAGAGCCGGGTGAGGCAGTGGCCTTTGTCGGAGTTAACGGCAGTGGAAAATCCACTCTGATGAAGATCATCAATGGCCTGGTTTTTCCGGCCGGAGGCACCTTCAGCTTTGACGGTATTGAGATCACCGAAAAACGGTTAATGGATACGAGCTTTGCAAAAGCCTTCCACAAGAGGGTGGGATTTGTGTTTCAGAACTCCGAGGCTCAGTTGTTCTGCACCACGGTGTATGACGAGATTGCCTTTGGCCCCAGACAGATGGGGATGGCGGAGGAAGAGGTAAAGTCCAGAGTGGAAGATATACTCAGGCTTTTACATATTGAAGAGCTTGCCAAGAGACAGCCTTACCATCTTAGTGGAGGAGAAAAGAAAAAGATAGCAATAGCCTCCGTTTTGGTACTGAACCCTGAGGTTATAGTATTGGACGAGCCAATGAATGGCCTTGATCCTAAGACCAAGAGGTTTCTCAGGGAACTGATGATAGCTTTGAACAAGGCAGGAAAGACCATTCTGTGTTCAACCCATGACTTCGATTATGTGCAGGGGATATTCAAACGGGCTGTGGTATTTTCAAAAGAGCATACCGTAATAAGAGACGGCAGCTATGAGGAAATAATTACAGACAGGGAATTCCTGATAGAAAACAATATAATATAAAAAAGCGCCCATAGGCGCTTTTTTTATTGGTTGTCGATGGATAGTTTCAGTTTTTCTATTCTTTTCTCACTGACCTTTTCAATGGCAAAGGTCAGATTTTCATATTTTATAACCCTGTTTTCATCATCTGTCGGGATACTTCCCATAAGGCTTACTACAAAACCTCCAACGGTATCGATATCCTGGGATTCCAGTGAGAGGTTGAGGCTTTCGTTAAGTTCGTTTATTGGCAGGAGTCCCTTCACAAGATAGGTATTATTATCAAGCTTCTTGATATCCGGCTCGCTCTCGTCGTATTCATCGAATATATTGCCCATGACTTCTTCGATAAGGTCCTCGATGGTTACAATACCAGAGAAACCTCCGTACTCGTCAATCAGTATAGCCATATGGCTCTTGGTACATTGGAGTTCCTTAAACAGGTCGTCTATGTTCTTGGTTTCCGGAACAAAGTAAGGAGGGCGTATAAGCTTCCTTAACTCCAGGTTTTCTATACCGTTCGTGAGAACCTCTGCGAAAAAGTCCTTTATATACAGAATACCGATGATGTTGTCCGAATCACCCTCATATACAGGTATCCTTGAGAAGTTCTCTTCAATTATATCAAGCTTTATCTTGTCCATTGGAGTATCTATATTAATCATGAATACATCTGTCCTTGGAGTCATTACCTCCTTGGCAAGAGTATCGTCGAATTGGAAAATTCCGTTAATCATCTCTTTCTCGGTTTCATTGATTACACCATGTTCTTGTCCAACTTCTATAAGGGAACGGATTTCCTCTTTGGAAAACTTCTCTTCAAGGTTATCCGTATCTATACCCGATAACCTCACAAGGGTATTGGTGGAGCCGGAAAGCAGCCGGATAAATGGTGACATAAACTTCGAAATAAACTGTATGGGCCTTATAACAAACATTGCAATAGCCTCGGATTTTTGAAGGGCGATCCTTTTGGGATAGAGCTCTCCAAGTACAAGAGTAATATAGGATAACACTATGGTTATTAGGATAACCGCAAGCTCATGGCTGTAGGGTATTCCGTGCTTATCCATAAAGTTTCCTAGCTGAACGGATACGCCTGTTGCAGCGGAGGCACTGGCAAAGAAACCGGAAAGGGTTATTCCCACCTGAATGGTTGCAAGAAATTTGCTGGGTTCCTCCGTGAGTCTCTTCAAGGCTAGAGCTTTTTTATTACCCTCCTCGGCAAGTATGTTCACCTTGTTTTTATTTACAGATACTATGGCCATTTCTGCTGCTGCAAAAAAGGCATTAATCAAAACAAGGACGAGAATTATCAATAAACTACCGACTGGACCTGGGTCCGACATTAAATATACCCCCTAAAAGTTTGATTGTGATCTAAATGTCCATTACAGATACATAAAATTAAGAATAATTTTCATTAAGGATATCTGTACATAAACAATAATAGCATAAAATTCGGAATGTTTCAAACTTGTTACAGGAACTGAGGCTGTATATATCTACGTAATAATTACTGCAGAAAGGTTATTTTAAGCTGTAACATAGGATACGGATTTTTGGAGGACTTATAGTTATAATTTAGTCATAAGAAAAAATCGGAGGGGTTATTATGTTAAGAAGGATAGTTGAAATAGATGAGAGCAAGTGTAATGGATGCGGGCTGTGCGCCGAAGCCTGTCACGAAGGAGCTATAGAGATGGTAGACGGAAAGGCAAGGCTTATAAGTGACGAGTACTGCGACGGACTGGGGAACTGTCTGCCCGAGTGCCCCACTGGTGCTATTGAAGTAATCGAAAGGGAAGCAGCAGATTACAGTGAAGAGGCAGTGCAGAAGCTTTTGAAGGAAAAGGGCAGCAAGGAAAGCCATGACCTGCCCTGCGGGTGTCCCGGAACTGCGGCAAGAAAGATAGAAAGAAGGCCTGCTGCTCCCGGACGAAGGATGCAACTTTCCACGGCTAAAAGTGATGAAACCGTTTCTGAACTGAGGCAGTGGCCGGTGCAGCTTAATCTGATCAATACACGTGTCGAATACCTGAGGGGGGCTGACCTCCTTGTAGCGGCGGACTGTACCGCATACGCCTATGCCAATTTCCACAGTGACTTCATAAAGGGGCGCATCACAGTAATAGGCTGCCCGAAACTTGACGATGTGGATTACTATAAGAACAAACTGACAGAGATGATAAAGAACTGTAACTTCAAGAGCATAACGGTAGTAAGGATGGAGGTTCCCTGCTGCGGAGGGATAGTGAATGCAGTTAAGGGTGCCATGCTTCAGGCACAGGTAATTGTACCTTATTCGGAAGTGATAATAGGAACCGATGGAAGTATAATAGAATAATAAGGATAGATATATACCGGGATTCATCAAATCCCGGTATTTCGTTGTTTAAAGGGTGCTTGGATAAAAAATGAACCGTTACCATTAATAATCCGATAAAAAACTCTTGAATTAATAAATAATACATAGTATAATAACCTTTGTCATCACAAATGAATAATCTTTATCGAGATGATTTGTTCACTGAATAGGACGTGGAGAGATGTCTGAGCGGTTGAAGGAGCACGCCTGGAAAGCGTGTGTAGGGGCAACCCTACCGGGGGTTCGAATCCCCCTCTCTCCGCCATTAAAACTTTGCCGTGCTAGATGGGGAGCTGGCGGTGCCCTGTAACCTGCAATCCGCCTTAGCAGGATTGAATTCCTCACAGAGGTACTAATCTGTAAGGTCTGGCTTGTAAAAGTGGCGTTGAGAACTGGGTCCCACGCAACGGAAATTCATGAACCCCGTCAGGTCCGGAAGGAAGCAGCGGTAAGTGAACACTTTCGTGTGCCGTGGAATCGCCTGGTTTGAGCTAACTGTACAAGTAACGCTTATATGTTAGTTATCAATGTGAGGTGCACGGTTCCAATTTAAAATGTAAAAATTGAGGATACTATTATATAGTATCCTTTTGTTTATGTAGAAAATTATTCGGGCTTTTCGTCATTGCCTTCCTTAATGAATTTAACTGCATCCTTGATTACAAGCGGAATAAGCCTTATAAATAGTAGATACAGTATTAGCGCATAGAGAATATACTGGAGATAAATCACTTTACACCCGTCCTTTATGTAGAGTTTAAGATGTGTGACTTTAAACCTTAACACAGTCACTTAAGAAAATATCGAATCTTCACCGATTTTTCCGGATGTAAAATTTCAACGAATAAGAATCCAATTTAGAAGAAATTTTACATCCTGGATAAATTCAAATATAAAGTCATACATCTATATATCTAATTATATGTGATGTATATTAAGGTTATGTTTTGGGGGGGGTAGGGTTCATAGGACAAAGAATTTTAACCGCCGGGATAAAGAATAAACATTTAGTTTGAGAACAGTTTACTGTATAATATATATATGATGTTTTAAAACCGATAATTTGGTTATAAATTGATAATGTCAGATAATTAGAATAATAGCCTGAGTTGACTATTTACGGATAAACAACCTCGGAACTTATTTAAATTGACAATGGACAATTGAGAATTGACAATGAAGGTTGAAATTCAGCAAAGCTGAATTTCTTTAATTATATTTTTAGCTTTTTCACAGCTTGCTGGGAAAAAGCATCCTTGAATGTCCATTGTCCACTGTCAATTGTCAATTAAAGTGCCACTGTATTTCAGAAAGATTTAAATAAAATTCTAAAGAAGGGTGAGGTGAAATAAAAATGGCATATAAGGCGCTGTATAGAGAGTGGAGGCCAAAGACCTTTGAGGATGTGGTAGGCCAGAAGCATATAACCGTTACTCTCAGAAATCAGATAAAGAGCGGCAGGATAGCTCATGCCTACCTGTTTTGCGGAACCAGAGGAACGGGGAAGACCTCCACTGCAAAGATATTGTCCAAGGCGCTGAACTGCCTCAACCTGAGAGAGGGAGAGCCCTGTAATGAATGCGAGATGTGCAGAAAAATCAATGATGGAATTTCCATTGATGTGACAGAGCTTGATGCTGCATCCAACAATGGTATCGACAATATCAGGGATATCATAGAAGATGTTCAGTATCCTCCGCAGGAATCCAGGTATAAGGTATACATCATGGACGAGGTTCATATGCTTTCCACGGGAGCGGTGAATGCTTTTCTAAAGACTCTGGAGGAACCGCCCAGGAATGTGGTATTCATTCTGGCTACTACGGATCCTCAGAAACTTCCAATAACCATACTTTCCAGATGCCAGAGGTTCGATTTTAAGAGGATCAAGAATGATGATATCTTTGACCTGCTGAGAAGAATTGTGGACCAGCAGGGTGTATATGCCGAGGATAAAAGCCTTCGATTGGTGGCAAGAATATCCGACGGTGCCGCGAGAGATGCCTTGAGTATACTGGACCAGGCTATATCCATGGGTGGCGGAAAAGTAGAGTACAACAATCTGGTGGGGATGCTGGGCCTTGTTACCAATGAGAACCTTATAAGGCTTATAGATGCGGTAATAGATAGAAATGTAGAAGCTTCCATGAAATTGATAGACGAGATAGTTTTGAGCGGCAAGGATATAAATACCTTTATAAAGGATCTTATAAGCCATCTGAGAAACCTGATGATTGTAAAAGTAAGCAATTCCCCTGAGGATATACTGGATATGTCCCTGGAAAACATAGCTGATATCTCGGCTCAGGCTCAAAAGATAAGAGTTGAGGAGATAATGAGGGATATTAGAATCCTGCAGGAGGCTGAGGAGCAGGCAAGGTGGAGCAAGCAGAGCAGAATATATTTGGAACTGTCTATAATAAAGATGTGCAAGATTGAGTTTGATACTTCAAGGGAGGTACTTCTGGCGAGAATAAACAGGCTCGAGGAAGCTATAAAGCAGGGGAAAATTACAGTGAGCGCTGAAAAGGCAGTCTCAAAACAGTCATCTCCCAAGGAGGAGGCTGCCCATGTAAAAGCACCGAAAGAAGCAAGGGTAATTCCTGCAGAGGAGTTCAATGCGGATTCAAAGGCTACCATTGACGATGTGAGAAAGGTCTGGAAGGATATTCTGGAGACCCTCAAGGCAAGGAGAGCCATGGTAATCTATGCCTCTCTCATGACCGGCAGGCCGGGTAAATGCAGCGGAGGTGTGGTGGAAATACTGTACGAGCAGCAGTATGCCTTTAACAAACAGAGGCTCGAGAAAGAGGAAGCCAGAAGGCTCGTAGACGAGGTTTTTTCCGAAGTGTTGAAAGAACGGATCAGAGTAAAATATGTTATAGATTCGCCGGAAAAGATAGGCAAGTCGCCGGAAGATGCCCTTATAGAGACCTTTGGAGAGGGGCTTGTGGAAATAATTGATTAAGAAAGAATGGATGCGGTAATTCTTTATAGAATCTACTTTTTCAGGTGAATTATTTAGGTTTAAATTTCCGCATCTGCGATACAACTTTGAGGAGGCAGTGGAATAGTATATACTATACGCAGCCTTCTCATACCCGGTATGAACAGGGTATGGGTTTGGTGGTGTAAATATTCCGTAAACCTATACTATTCATATGTCCCTGTGGCAATAAAATGAAAAATGTTATATAATAAAAAAGATATGTATGAGGAAATATAGCATTAATGCCTAATAAGGATAACAAGGAGGTTTTTTTGATATGGCAAAAGGCGGATTCCCAGGAATGGGAGGAGGAAACATGGGCAATTTGATAAAGCAAGCCCAAAAGCTTCAGCAGCAGATGGAAACTATGCAGAAGGATCTTGAAACAAAGGAATTTTCTGCATCTGCAGGCGGCGGTGCTGTTAAGGCTGTAGCCAACGGCAAGAAGCAGCTGGTTGAGATAAGTATAAAGCAGGACGTTGTGGATCCGGACGATATCGAAATGTTGGAGGACTTGATTCTGCTGGCATGTAATGAAGCTTTAAGAAAAGCTGAGTCAGAGACTGCTGATGAAATGAGAAAACTTACTGGTGGTATGAACATACCAGGAATGTTCTAATTAAAGCAAGCTGCAGCGCAGCTTGCTTTTTGAAATATGTGCAAATGAGTGGAGAATAGAATGGATGTGAATATAAGATGGAATTTTACCCGGTGATTATAGAGAAACTTATAGAAGAATTTGCAAAGCTCCCAGGGATAGGTTACAAGACTGCTCAGAGACTGGCACTCCATGTACTGAACCGCCCGAAGGAAGAAGTGGATGAATTTGCACATATTCTAGTTGAGGCAAAGAATACAATAAAGTACTGCTCTGTCTGTGGAAATTATACGGATAAGGATCCCTGCGCCATATGCAGCAACCCAAGCAGGGACAAAAGTATTATCTGCGTTGTTGAACAGCCCAGAGATATCATATCTATGGAAAGGGTGAGGGAATACAACGGAGTATATCACGTGCTTCACGGAAACATATCCCCTATGGCGGGGAGAGGCCCCGGAGATATACGGCTGAGAGAGCTTATTATGAGAATAAACGGTGATGTCAAGGAAGTGATTGCAGCCACAAACCCTAATATCGAGGGAGAGGCCACCGCCATGTATATGTCAAAGATACTTAAGCCCCTGGGGGTGAAGGTGACAAGGATTGCTCACGGAATACCTGTGGGCGGAGACCTGGAATATGCTGATGAAGTAACCCTTTCAAAGGCCATGGAAGGAAGAAGAGAAATATAATTAATATCAGGGAATATCGGAAAATGAATAAAACTCCCATATAATGTCAATAATTTTAACAGGACATGAATGGGAGGTTTTTTTATGGATAAGGATAAGGTTTTAGAGTACGTTATAAGCGGTATGGACGGTGCCAAACAGGAGGAGCAGATCCTGATGGCTATAGAGGATGCAGTGGAACAGATAAGGCTGGCAAGGGATTTTTTTGACTATGTGAGTGAACCGAAGTTGATAGACTATGCCATCTATCTGGAAGAGGCCGCCAAGGCAAGATATGAATTTTTAATTTCGGAGGCCAAAAGGCTTAATATCAAGACCCAGCATGACAGGCTGCTTATGGAACCCCGGGTTGTATAGGTTCATTAACACAGCCGCGGCCGCTCCCGTAGTCTCCGGTTATTAATTTTAAGAGGGCAGCATATACTATAGAAATCAACTTATGAATTAAATCTAGTCTTTTATGGTTTAGCAATAGCTTAAATTGATAATGGACAATTGAGAATTGACAATGAAGGTTGAAATTCAGCAGAACTGAATTTCTTTTATTATATATTTTAGCTTTTTCACTGCTTGCTGGGAAAAAGCATCCTTAATTGTCCATTGTCCACTGTCAATTGTCAATTTAAATGAGAAGGAACGGGGGTATATGTTATGGAAATGGCTGCATACTTCTTGGTGGCGGTAGTGCTGCTTTACCTGCTGGCAAAAGTGTTCTCATGGCCCTTCAGGATGCTTGGCAAGCTTATTTTGAACAGCCTTTTAGGATTGGTTCTGTTGATTATATTCAACTTTATCGGCAAAAGCTTTGGAGTAACCCTGGGTATAAATGCGGCTACTGTATTGATAGCAGGTTTTTTGGGAGTGCCGGGTATTGCCTTTCTCGTAATATTCAAGCTTTTTTTATAGGCTCAAATACATATACCGAAATTCAGAATTGTCATACATACATAGTAAGGCTCCATGTATATCGGATGCTGCAAATCAAGGCATAGACGTACATGGAGCCTTTTGATTTTTTGTTTTATATCGAGCTTATAAAGATTCGGAAATTTAAACCCTTTGTATTTGCCTGAGAAAATATCGAATCTTCACCGATTTTTCCGGATGTAAAATTTCAACGAACTAGAATTTAATTTGAAGAAATTTTACATCCCAGATAAATTAAAAAATAAATTTTCGCACCTATATAGATTTATCGGGACAAGCAATATTGCAGTACATAACGGCTATAATAAGTACGGGCTATTATTACAATATAAGGGACTTCTTCAATTCAACTGCTGTCCTCTAAAATTCATTAACAGCAGCTTTGCCCGATTCTAAAAACTCAATATTGTCTGCAATTATGTCGGTGAAATATCTTCTTGTTTCGTCTTCCCTTTGAACAGAACGTACAGATATCTTTCCTGTTACGGATATTCGCCTTCCTTTCAACAGATAAGGGGA
>JAUZPH010000132.1 GCA_030706065.1 Bacillota bacterium
AACTCCTTGGCGGCCTTCAACGCTTCAAAAGAATTTGGTTTCAAAATAGTTGAAACGGACTTGCAGTTGACCAAGGACAATCAGTGGGTCATACTTCATGACAATACTTTGGACAGGACTACTAATGGTAAAGGAAATGTTGAGAACAATTACTTGAAGGATATAGAACTGCTAAAGTTAAAAAGCAATGATAACGAAAACCTTACTGTCCCTACACTGGATGAGTTTCTTAGACTGTGCAGTATGGACGGTCTTATGCCCATTTTGGATATAAAACCAAATGAAAAGCAGATTACCTCTAAAGATTATATCGCACTATTATCAAGTTTGGACAAGTTTCATATGATAGAAAAATCCATTTTCTGCTCTTATTCAAAAAAAGTTCTAACTGAGCTGAGAAAAAGAGACAATGCCACAACTATTGCCGTTATGATGAAACCCTCACAGGACAATTTGGACTTTGCAAGAGGATTGGATAATGCTTTTATGTACTGCAACTTTAAAGATCTTACCGATGATGACATTATTCTTATAGGAAAAAATAATCTCAAATTTGCAATCTGGACCGTCAATGATGAGAAAACTGCTGAGAGTTTCTTGAAAAAGGGTACCATACTGGTAGCCACTGATATATTGCATTGAAATTAATCTCCATCACTGTATTTTTAGCAAAAATACAAAGACGCTGAGACTTTATAATAATATCTCAGCGCCTTTTCTGCATGGTTATGACCCTTCCGGCGGTATTGAGCATTACCCGGTTAGTTATCTGAGCAATGCCAAAGGCCATTGGAACATCATATATTATTCATTTCATTTCGTTTCCTTGCCGTTTCTAATAACTTCAACATCCGTAACCATCATCAATCCATCATTTACAACTGGTTTAGCTATTTCAATGGCCTTTTTAATGTTTTCTTCCGTATCAATTGCTTCTATTATTATTGGCATGCAGGAACTAAGCTCCAGTATTCTCCAGGTGTGAAGTTCTCTGCTCTGTCCATATCCCTCTATTCCCCTGGACACCGTCACTCCGGCTATCCCAGCTTCCTTAAATTTCATTACCAAGGTTTGATATACATTATGTCCTTTGTAGGTGGTATTCTCATTGAGATATACCTTCAATAGTTTGCACTTTCCAAGTGCCATATTTACTCGCCTCCATAATAATATTCCATCATATACCTGCAGCAAATAACCTTCCCAGGGCATAGCCTGTGACTCCCAGTATAAGTGATCCGAAAATATAGGTAAAGGCATTTAGTTTTTCCTTCTCCTGAAACAGATTAAACCCTTCATACATAAAGGTGGAGAAGGTTGTATATGCACCCAGAAAACCATCTGCTAAAAGCAGCGAAAGATTTCTTCCAGCCACGGAATTACTTACAATACCAAGAAAAAAAGCTCCAGTTATATTAATAATAAAGGTACCAAGAGGTATCTTTGAGTTTGACCTTTCTGATATAAATCTTCCCAATATGTATCTGGTTACACTTCCCAGTGCACCACCTATCCCGACTAAAACATAATCCATTACTTATCTCTCCCACCATCGTCAGTTTCTTCCACTCCACGTATCATATCTATTTCGGGAATATCCTCAAATTTATCCTTTATAAGCTTTGGAATAAGCTCTCTTGCGGCTACCGAACCAAGATATACGAAAAACAACCCTAACATCGTGGAAAAGCCAATATAGGAAACAGCAGAATAGTACATTCCCTGATTAAAGAGCGAGACTGTTTCCTTACACAGAGTTGAAAAGGTGGTATAGGCACCAAGAAAACCTGTTGCAATTCCAAGCCTGATTTCCGCATCCAGTTCCCATACTTCAAAGGCAACGGTCAAAATCAGCGCCAGTAAAAAGCTCCCGGATAAATTAATAATTAATGTGTTGATGGGAATCTGCTCCCTATAATGGTATATACGCATATTTTTTATAACATATCTTAAAATGGCACCGGCGGTTCCTCCGGTACCGATAAAAATATATTTTCTCATTGCTGCCTCACACTCCAATGTGATATTTTTTAGTATTCCATACATAACAAAAAAGCCTGCAAATAGTAAAAACTACTTACAGGAGTCATCTTCTTTAAAGCAGCTTTCGGTAATAGCATCACTTTAAATCAAAATACCTTAATGAATACAATCATTATATATCCAGAGTTTTCATAAATCAACACCTATTTATCTCTTTCCTTGCAGTCCGGGCAGTAGCCAAAAACCTCCAGCTTGTGGCCCATTATCTCAAAATCTGTCTCTTCTCTCATGAGTTGTTCCAATTTATTTAGAGGGCATTTATTAATTGGTACAATCTTATTGCACTTCAAACATACGAGCTGATGTTTATGCTCTAGTCTGTTTAGTATGAAGCCTGCAGAATTGGTACCCATGATATTTGTCTTTAATACCAGGCCTTTGTTTACGAAAACTTCCAATATCCTGTATACAGTGGACATATTAACAGTTGAGTCTACCTCCGACAGCTTTAAATGAATCTGTTCTACGGAAACAGGGGTTTCAAATTCCTCCAGTATATCAAATACCATATTTCTCTGCTTGGTGCTTTTGATACCCTTACTGGCAAAGAGCTTTTGTTTATTAGATTGCTGAGGCATTTAAACATCTCCTTAAAATCTTCCTTGTCCGATTTAGCTGTTACCTTGATTATACATCATTGCACATACTTTTTTATACAATAATACAAAAATTAATACTGCTACGGAAATAATTGCAGTTACTCCACCAGGAGCAGCATCTATATAATATGAAATGAAAATTCCAAGAATAATATCAATAAAGCTGAAGGCTATTGAAAAGATCAGGGTAGTCTTAAAACCCTTGTTAAGCTGCAGTGAAGCTGCGACGGGAAGTGCAATCATCGAGCTTAAAACCAGAACTCCCACAATCCGGATTGATACAGAAATTGTTGCAGCCACAAGTAGAGAAAAAATGTAGTTGATAACTTTCACCTTGATTCCTGCAATCCGGGCGCCCTCCTCATCAAAAGCAATGAAAACCAGCTTATTGTACAGCACTGCAATGGTTATTACGGAAATAATACTTAGCAGTAGTACGGTGTAAAGGTCGTTTCTCGTGACGGTAAGTATACTTCCGAAGAGAAAGGATTCTACATTGGCACGCGCCATGCCGGAGCTCATTATGGTAATTGCAATTCCAACAGATAGGGATAGGACAATTGAAAGTATAAGTTCTGCGTATTTATTAAAGTAATTCCGTAGAAACTCTATTATCACTCCGAAGAGAGAGGTAAGGAAAAATGCACTCAATATGGGGTTCAACTTCAGAACCAGTCCCACTGCTACTCCTGCAAGGGAGGAATGGGCTAAGGTATCTCCTATCATTGAATATCTTCTCAGTACAAGAAACATACCTATTAGTGGACATAGTATGGATATCAGTATGGAAACCATCAGCGCATTTTGCATAAAACTATAATGTAACATCAGAATCATCCCCCGTATTGGTTTTTACAAATTCCCGTATATATTCCTCAGGCCTGCACAAATGCCCTTTTCCCCCGCTTAAGTGATAAATGTGTGAGGAGTTTGAAATGGCAGCCTTAAGGTTATGTTCTACAGATATAACTGTCATACTTTCCGTTCTGTTTACTTTCCTTATGAGATTGTAAATCTCCTCCTGGCTTTGTATATCTACACCGTTTGAAGGCTCATCCAATATGAGAAGGTCCGGACTCCCTATCAAGGCTCTTGCTATAAATATCTTCTGACACTGGCCTCCTGATAGGTTTCCTATCAAGGACCTTTTGAACTCTCCCATTTTGACAAATTCCAGATAATCATTTATACATTGCTTATCTTTAACCTTAAGTGTCTTACGGTATGAGTCCAGCAATTCATATACGGTTATAGGAAATTGAGTGTTTAAATTATCAAACCTTTGAGGTACATATCCAATTTTTATTGCATCCCGCTGAATTCTACCTTCTGTAGGTTCGAGAATTTTCAATATGAGCTTGACTAGGGTGCTTTTCCCTGATCCATTTTCCCCCAGAAAGGATATATAATCCCCTTTATTGATATTTAGGTTTATATTATTAAGAATATAAGGATGCTTTTTTGTATATGAAAAAGATAAATCTTTAATTTGTATCATAATCCGACCTCCATATATATGTATAAAACTATAGCCAAAACTTATATTATCATTTCCTTCAGCGTTTTGCAAACTATTTGCATCATCTTTTCTAAATGGCATTGACAAATAACTTATACGAAGATATTATAATACATAGCTGCAAACTGTTTGCAGATGCAGCTTTGAGGAGTGATTATATGTTAAAAAAAATTATGCTATTTTCCATTATAACCTGCTCGTTTGCTTTTTTTTCTGCCTGCAGTAGTAAAACCGCAAATGCCCAGAAGGACCCGTCAAAAGTACAGATTTCTGTGACTTTTAATGCACTGGGAGAGCTTGCAGAAGCAGTGGGAAAAGATAAGGTTCAGGTGACGGTTATGACACCGGATGGAATGGAACCCCATGATTTCGAGCCAAAGGCAAAAGATCTTGAAGCCTTAAGTGATGGAAATGTTTTTGTTTATAACGGCCTTGGAATGGAAGCCTGGGTTGAGCAAACCCTTGAAGCCGTTGGAAATGACAAGCTGGAAGTAGTGGAAGCCTCCAAAGGCTTTGATCCCATAAAAAATAAAGATACAGCTGAGAGCGCGGATTACGGCCAGTATGACCCTCACCTTTGGCTGAGCCTGAAAGGCGCAGAAAATGCAGCAAAAAACATAAGAGATGCCCTTATAAAAGCGGATCCTTCAAATACGGATTACTACGAAAAAAATTATCAGGATTTTTCAGATGTGCTTGACAGCCTCTATGGCGAGTATAGTTTAAAGTTCAAGGAAGTTTCCAACAAAAGCTTTGTTACAGGACACGCTGCTTTTGCATATTTGTGCAGGGATTTTGGTCTGACGCAGAATAGCGTCGAAGATGTCTTTGCTGATGGCGAACCCAGTGCCAAAAAATTAAAACAATTGGCGGATTACTGCAGGGAAAGGGGGATAAAGACCGTATTTGCTGAAGATTTGGTAAGCCCTAGGGTTTCCGAAACACTTGCAGTTGAAGTAGGTGCAAAAATTGAGAAGATATATACTCTTGAGAGTAAGGAAGATAATAAGGACTACATACAGAGTATGAAGGATAATCTTGAGAGGATATATTTAAGCTTGAAATAAAAGGGGCGTACAGAGAAATACAGTCATTGGAAACACAATAAAGCCTGCTCCAAAAACTAAGGACTGAAGTTAGTTTTTGGAACAGGCTTTATTTTCAGAGTTGATGTGGATAAGGCATTATATTCATTATTCTGTAGATATCTTTATCTAAAATCATTGTGTTATGTACTGTTTTTCATAATATTTCTTTACTCTTTCATATTCCTTGAGATTATCAACATCATAAAGTACCCCCGTGTCCTCTACCTCAACTGTCGTGAACCCATGCTGCTTTAAAAATTCCCTCAATGCACTGCCCGTCGAAAACTTCAGAATTTCACTTGTGAGATTTCTGTCAAGGATTATTGGGTGTCCTCCTTCCCCTTTTCAGAAAGGAATTTCTATATCCCCACTTGATTCAAGAATTCTCTCACAGGTCTCTTATTTAATTAACTGATAATCTCCCGGAGTAAGAAAAAAGCGTTTTCCCCGGAACTTTGAGAAATATAAGAATACTCCCGTAAATATTGTATATAACTATCATCTTGGAAAACTGCTGACGAAGTTGTCTGAAATCAAAGAATATCTGAAAAAGTAATTCCTGCAGCAACTATTTTTTCAAAGCTTTTAAGTCATATGACAAATGAAAAAACTTCCATGTTTTTAGTAGAGATATATAGACATACTAAAAATGTGCATCTGAAGATACACAATTGCACATCTGATTTCATAACTAACAAATTTGGATATGAAATTGGATATTTACCGGAGGTGTCATTATATGTTAAAGAATCTACTGAAGCCTGGAATTAAAACTTATATTTGCCTAATATGCTTCACCATCTTGATTTCTTCAGGTACTGCTTCCTTCGCCTCAGTACTCTCTTCTAACGATGAAGAAATAAAAAAGGAGGTGGAGGCACTATTTAATGCCCGTTCTTCAGCCTTTGTAACAGGAGATTTATCCGTGCTGGAAAATAATTTTGACCTATCTCGAAAGCAGGGATTATGGGCCAAGGAACATGAAATTAAAAGAGTAAAATACCTGCATGACTGGGCATCTGCCAGGGGTATTAAATTCACCAGCGTTAATTCCGAAATAAGGATTAAAAAGATTTCACCCAAGGGAGATTTAACAAAAGTTGTCCTTGAAGAAACCTATAAATTTGACTATATCTATCCAAAGGATTTAAAACCAGCTGCTAACAGCTTCGGAGTAGGTATAAGGCATTCCCTGGGGCTAGTTAAAAGGAATGACAGATATCTGATTTCTCATGACTGGTATACTGATTGCTTTGAAGATGCTTTGAAGGCTTATGACCCAAGTATCAAAACAATTGATTTGAAAAAAGAACCTGTTTTTATACTGAATGGCCGTCCAAGAGATGCTCAATACATACCTCCTCAAGGAAGATACAACAGAACAAGGGCCGTGCAATATGCCGATAAGTACTGCGGTGCTGCCAATGGTGAAGGCAACAACTTCAAGTACAACAAAAAATATGAAGATTTCAATGGCATTGGTGGAGATTGCACAAATTTTGCATCTCAGGTACTGGGTGACCTGGAAGGCGGCGAACTTAGACAGGATGGCACCTGGTACTGCCATACCGGAAAGTTTATAAGGGGCCAGGGAAGCTCCGCCTGGGTCAATGCAGACAATTTCAGAAATTATGTCCTGTACAGCGGTAAAGGCGCACTAATAAAAAAAGGTACCTTTAAGGACCTGGCACTGCCTACGGCGGAATTTCCACACGGCATAACTGATAAGCTGGAATTGGGAGATCTGATTTGTTATGCCAAGGGGAGTAATATGGATCATTTTGCTGTTGTTACCAGTTGGGATTCCCACGGATATCCACTGGTAAATTCCCATACCACAGACAGATATCATGTTCCCTGGGATTTAGGCTGGGGAGACAAAAATATATTCTTTCATTTGATTCGCATAAGATAATTATCAGAGAGAGGTTATGATGCTATGAAGTTAGTCAGATTTCAATCCATTTTACTTGGTGTATTATTATCTGTTGCTAATATTTTTTCATTACCGGTGAAGGCTGAAGGAGAGCCACTCAATGAACCTGTTAATGGAAAAAAGGTTTATCTCACCTTTGATGATGGGCCTATACCTGTCATTACTGAAGGTATTCTGGATGTCCTAAAAGAACAGAATGTAAAAGCCACCTTTTTTGTGGTAGGCAAAGAGATACCTCAGCGGGAGGATATCCTGAGAAGGATTTATAATGAGGGGCACAGCATTGGACTTCATACCTACAGTCATAAGTATAAAAAGGTTTATAATTGTGACGATTCTCTCATAAATGAAATGCTTAAAACAAGGGAAATTGTGCAGAATACCCTTGGCATTTCTCCAACTGCAATAAGATTTCCCGGGGGCAGTTCAAGACACCTGACAAAGGAATTACTGGATAGCCTCCACAGTCTGAATATGAAAGTGTATGATTGGAATATCGATTTATATGATGGCGAGCATGAAGTTCCTCCTGTGAGCCAGATAATTAAGAACGGAAAGAACTTTAAGCCCGGGTATAAAAGTTTGATAATTCTTGCCCACAGTAACTCAAATAATTCCAATACGGTGAAGGCTCTGCCGGGAATAATAAAATTCTATAAGGAGCTTGGTTACAGCTTTTCTGCTATTGAAACAGATACACCGGAATACCACTATAAAATGAGAAAATCCTCCTCTGATGATAAGTAAACTGAAATAGATAAAGCAACGGATACAGTCAAATCACGGATATTTCTTAGAAACAAAAAAGGACTGAACAACTCAGTCCTTTTTCAATAATCAGTGTTTTAACTCTACCCTTGTTCTCCTAAATCATATGTAACCCACTTAGAGTTGGAGTATTTAAGTTAAAATTACAACCTATGTTTAGAGAATAATTTCAGCGGGCTTATCTCCCTTATCCAGAGTGATGTGAACCTTCTTATCCCCGCAGACCACATCATATTCTCCAAGGAAGCCTGTAAACCTTACTGTACCGGCTGCATCAGTAGCTGCCTTTATTGGAGCAGTCCACCATTCATTCTTTATAAGCTTCTTAAGTTCTTCATAAGCAGGCTTGCTGGAAATATCCTTTCTCACAAGTCCTGATGGTGCATCGAGCCATCCTCCATCAACAAAGTTCCACCATGTAATGGATTCTACCAGTGGATGGGCAAAGAGTGTCTTGTAATGGCTTGCTACTTCTCTGGCCTGACGTTCTTCACCTTCCGGAGTTGTTGGCCAGCTTCCTATTTGATAATCATTGAGGTCTTCTATTTCTGGCGGCATTATATGTCCCGAAACAAGAGTGTTCTCTGTAAAATGTATCGGAAGATTAAAGTGCGAGAACCTTTCCAATACCTCCAGAGTCTTTTCCACTCCCCAGTAACCCTGATGCATATGTGACTGGATACCAATTGCATCTATAGGTATTCCGGCTTCGAGACATCCCTCCACAAGGATTTCATAGGAGGTTGAGGTATTAAAATCGTTAATAAGCATTGTAGCACCGGGATTTGCAGCCTTTGCTGCGGTAAAAACCTCTTTTACAGTACGAATACGGCCTAATTCCTTGCATATGCGGGTTATTCCGTTATCATATTTATCAAAAATAGGCATAATAACAACTTC
>JAUZPH010000133.1 GCA_030706065.1 Bacillota bacterium
CCCGCCATAGCTTGTCTACTATAAAAGTTTATCTGCCACCATTTTGTGACATAGCCCTATTCCAGCCTTCATGCATGTAATGTTCTCACCAGACGGTATGTCCTCCATAGAACCCAGGAAAAAACTGCCGCATAATAAATACTATGCACATCATGCAACAGCCTCTTTTTTCCCAATCTCCTATATAGAACTTGGGATCCCCTTCATTCCAGTTTACTCCATCATATAAATCTTCTCACAAAAATCATACCTTCTTTATATCTATATATTAGATGACTAGTCCGTATATTAGATTCCATTTAGCAGCAATAACTCATAAAAGTATACATACCTAAATATCTTAATATTGAATAAACGCCGAGAATTTTTCGGCTGAGGAGGTTTTCTAATGAATCTTTCAGGAGTATGGCTGCCCATCATCACCCCCTTCAGGGACGACAAGGTGGACTTTGAATCTTATAAGAAGCTCATCGAATATTATATCGGCAAAGGCATATCCGGAATCATCCCCCTGGGTACCACAGGAGAAGGCCCAACTATTGACGGAATAGAGTACGAAGCTATAATTTACAAGACTATGGAATTTGTCGATGGACGGCTGCCGGTGTTTGTGGGCCTTGGCGGCAATAATACAAAAAAGGTTCTTAAGGAACTTAAAACAGTAGAAAAATACAAAGTTAACGGTATACTGTCTGTTTGTCCATACTACAACAGGCCTGACCAAAGAGGTATATACCAGCATTTTTATTCTATTTCTCAGGAGACCGGACTAAATATCATCATATACAATATTCCCTACAGGACGGGGAGAAATATTGAAAACGAAACCTTGTTCAGGCTGGCAGAGCTCAAAAGTATTGTCGGAGTAAAGGATTCCTGCGGGGACTTCAAGCAAACTGCAGATCTCATATTAAACAAACCGGAGGGCTTTTCTGTTCTGACCGGTGAAGACATGATTTTCTACTCTACCCTCCTCCTTGGCGGAGATGGGGGAATACTTGCAGCCTCTCATATAAATACGGAAAGCTTTGTCAAGGTGTACGATTTTATAAAAAGTAATGACCACGAAAGTGCGCTTAAGCTTTGGAAGTCCCTGCATGAATTCATACCTCTGCTATTCCAAGAACCGAACCCCGCCCCCGTGAAGTACTGGCTTCAAAGAAAGGGGCTTATCAGTTCGGAAGAAGTACGGCTTCCGCTTACGGAAATTTCCTTGGGGCTTAAGGAGAAACTTGACAGCATCTAAGGATAAGGCTGTGTCATTTGGGATTTGGCCTTATCGGTCAGGAGAACCCTTCCTGTCCGATAAATTTCAGTGGATACTCCTTATGATACAGCCATGCTTAAGCGCCGGAAGATATTTTTGGATAAATTGTTAAGCAATTTTATCAAAGGGTTATTTTGCGGTAAACTATTTGATATAATATACTTATGATGTATTTTTTACTTAAAGGAGAGATATGCGCATGGAAAACATGGAAGACTTAATGAAAGAATTGAATGACTCTATCAAGGTTATTCATCCAGGAGACATTTTAAAAGGAACAGTGCTTGCAGTCAAGGAGGATGAGGTCCTCGTCAATATAGGCTATATGACGGACGGTATTATTGCAAGAGAAGAGCTTTCCTCTGATCCAAGAGTAAACCCAAGAGATGTGTTGAATGTTGGTGATGAGATATTCGCATATGTAATAGAAGTAAACGATGGCGAAGGCAATGTGGCTCTTTCAAAGAAGATGGCGGATTCCGTAAAAGTATGGGATGACCTCAGGCAGCTAAAGGATGAAGAGAAGACCCTGACGGTAAGGATCAAGGAAGCTGTAAAGGGCGGGGTGACTGCAGATGTCAAGGGCGTAAGAGCCTTCATACCTGCTTCACAGTTATCTCTGCGCCATGTAGAAGACCTTGGAAGCTTTGTAGGCAAGGATCTGGAAGTCGCAGTAATGGAACTTGATGAAGAGAAGAGAAGAATCATCCTCTCAAGGAAGGAAATCGAACGTAAAGAGGCTGACGCTAACAAGACTGAACTTTGGGCTACCTTGAAGAAGGGTGAAAAGAGAAGAGGAACCGTAACAAGACTTGCCAGATTCGGGGCTTTCGTCGACCTTGGCGGAGTTGACGGGCTAGTACATAACAATGACCTGTCATGGAAGAGAATTTTTAACCCTGCAGATGTGGTTTCAGTTGGCGATGCGGTTGAAGTGTATGTTCTTGATTTTGACAAGGCAACCGGCAGGATATCCCTTGGCCTTAAGGATGTTGCCCAGAACCCGTGGAATGGCGTTAAGGACAAATACCCGGCCGGTGCAGTAGTAGACGGTACCGTCGTTAGGGTTGTAGATTTTGGTGCCTTTGTAGAATTGGAACCAGGAGTAGAGGGGCTTGTCCATATTTCTGAGATATCCGAGGAAAGAGTAGTAAAGACTTCAGATGTACTGAAGGCTAGCGATAAGGTTAAGGTTAAAATACTAGAGGTTGATCCCAAGAAGGAAAAGATATCTTTAAGTATAAAGGAAGCTACTGCCAAGCCTCAGGAAGATTATTCACAATACAACACCTCCGATGATAGCGGCACTATAGGGGACTTGTTCAAGGAAAAATTCAAGAATTTCAAATTTGACTAAAATCCAATTTATTGTAGAAAGAGACAGCTTTCATAAATATAATATGCATCACTGCTGAACATAAACTCCGGCGAGGATAATATAATCCTGCCGGAGTATTACTTTCTGTCTGGAGGTGTTCAAATGATTAAATTTATAGAAGAGCTTTCCTTTAATGCCTGGCCATCTATTGAAACCCTGGTCTATGACGGGTGGATACTCAGGTTTGCCAACGGCTATACAAAAAGGTCCAATTCAGTAAACCCTCTTTATCCCTCTAAAGAAGATCCTGTAAAAAAGATAGAAACCTGCGAAGAGCTGTTCCATTTCAGAAAACTGCCGGTGGTGTTCAAGCTGACCTCGGATCCATCCGCGAAGAAATTGGACGAGCTTCTTGGTCAAAAGGGTTACATTACTATAGACCACACCAGTGTACGTGTTGCCGACATCAGTGAGGTCCCTTCCATCATAATGAAGAATATAGTCATCTATACTTCTCTGGAGGAAAAGTGGCTGCAGGATTACTGCCGGTTGAATGAAATAAGGTACGAGCATATGGATATCTTGAAGCTTCTGCTGAATTCCATTGCGCCGGAGAAGTATTTCATTAGCCTTGTCAAGGATGGTGAAGCAATAGCCTGTGGACTCGGTGTAGTGGAAAACGGTTATATCGGTTTGTTCGATATAGTTGTAGACAAGTCTCATAGAGGCAAAGGTTATGGGCAGCAGCTCATACTGGATCTTTTAGAGCTTGGCCGAAAGAGAGGGGCCAGATTCTCCTATCTTCAGGTGGTGGCTAGAAATATTCCCGCCGTTCACCTCTATTCCAAGCTTGGATATAAAGAAAAATATAGATATTGGTATAGAGTCAAGTTATGATTTTATTTTTAATTTTATAAGACCCGGGAGTACTTGCGCCCGGGTCTGTTGTTATCCCCTTGTTTTATTGTATAATAAATTTAGCGGGCTTTTATTTGCATTAAGGTTCTCCTGAATAGGAGTCCGGCTGCACGTAAACAAGTCATATTGAGTTAGGATGTGATACTTTGAAAAGAAAACATGTCCGTGTCATCGGAATTACAATGTATGTTATAGCTGCGTTATGCCTTATAAATAGCATATCTACTTTAATCTATAAAAATTCCATATGGCCCTTCTTTTTGTTTTTAGCACTTGTCTTCACATTGATTGGCTATATACATCTGCATATTAAACCAAATTTAAATAGTAAAATTATTAAGTTTACCCTTTGGGGAGTCCATGCTCTTGCAGGACTGGTGATACTTTCTTTTCTGATAATTGAGTCCCTTATAATAGGTTTCGGCAGCAGGAAAGACAGCACTGTCCCAGATTATGTGGTGATTTTAGGCGCCGGGCTTTGGGGCGATACACCATCGCTGACCCTGTCCCAGAGGCTTGATGAAAGCCTAAAACTCCTGAAGCTCCTTCCCGGAGATGTGAAAATAGTAGTTTCAGGCGGTCAGGGCCCCGGGGAAAGCATCACTGAAGCAGAGGCTATGAAAAAGTATCTCACAAACAGGGGAATTTCCGAAGAAAGGATTATCAAAGAAGATAAATCCACAAACACCATGGAAAATATGATATTCACAAGACGGTTACTGAAGGAGATTGACAGCCGCAGTACTGTCAAAATAACTATCGTGACCAGCAGCTTCCACATGTATCGTTCGAGCAGCCTGGCCAAAAAAGCGGGCTTTGAAGAAGTAACTTACTGGTCTGCGCCGATAACGCCCTATCTAATACCTACTTACTACATAAGAGAGTACGTGGCAGTTATTAAATCCTCACTGCTTGATAACCCTTAAAACAGAGCTTTACAAATAAAAATGCATGTTGGAATTGAGCCTTAAGCCGGATTCCAGCATGCATCATTTTTTTTAATAATTCTATGGATTATAAAATATAGCTTAAAAGAAGAGCTATATTTAATCCTGTAACAATAAACCCTATAACCCACAGTGTTATAACATCCATACTGGAGTTGGCATACTTGCCCATAACCTTTTTCGAAGATGTGAGATAGATTTGGGTAAAGATTGTTATCGGAAGCTGTATGCTCAAAAACATCTGAGACAGCACAAGCCCTGAGAAGGGATCAGTTATGAAGAATATTATGGCCGCAGCCAATATCAAGGTCAGAAACACTCCTACTTTTGTATGGCTGTCTCTTATATCATACGGTTCTCCATATATACCTGCGTATATGCTTCCGCCTGCCATACCCGCAGTAACCGTGGAGGACAGACCCGAGAACAGCAGTGCCAGTGCAAAGACAGCCGAGGCAGTACCTCCAAGCATTGGAGTGAGCATCTGTTGTGCCTGTCCTAGTTCTGTTACCTTCTCACCATAGGTGAAAAAGGTTGTAGCGGCTATAAGTATCATGGCACTATTTATTGCCCATCCTATAATCATGGAAAAAAGGGTATCAGCGAATTCATATTTCAACTGCTTCTTTATAACCTTCTCATCTTGCAGGTTCCACTGCCTGCTTTGAATAATCTCCGAATGGAGGAACAAATTATGGGGCATAACTACCGCACCGAGGACACTCATAATAATCGGCATTGAACCGTACGGGAAGGAAGGAGTAACCCAGCCTGCTGCAGCCTCTCCCCAATTGACATGCACAAGAGTCAGTTCAAATATGAATGACAGCCCTATTATGGACACAAAGCCGATAATCCATTTCTCCAGTTTCTTATAGGAATTTGTAAGAAGCATCCAGAGTACAACAGCAAGCACTATTACCGTTCCGACCCTCAGCGGTATTTTAAACAGCATATTAAGGGCAATGGCACCGCCCAGGAGTTCTGCCAGCGCTGTGGAGACTGCTGCAGCGACCGCACTTACAAGCACTGTATTCTTGACCCAGGGCCGGATATGCTTTGTGGCCGCCTCAGACAGGCAGTCGCCGGTGGCAATTCCAAGATGGGCCGCATTATGCTGCAGTGCTATAAGCATAATTGTAGATAATGTGACCATCCACAGAAGCTTGTAGCCGTAATTGGCCCCTGCAGACACATTGGATGCCCAGTTGCCCGGATCGATAAACCCTACCGTAACCAGCAGTCCGGGACCAATATATTTTACAAAGTCAAGGGCCATAAGCCTTGGCCTATGCTCACCTCTATATATATTTATCTTAAACGGAAACTTCATCAACTCACCTCACTTAAACAAATAATAATTTTTATTAAACAAGCCTTATCTATTATCTATTATATATCGATTTATTTAGGTTTTACACAATTTTTTTATTTTTGAGTTTATACATATACGGAAATTTTAACCTAAATAATTCACCTGAAAAAATATCGAATCATCACCGGTTTTTGGAGGTGATAAGTTCAAAAATAAATTCCCGTATCTTTAAATAATATTGCCAAAAACCTGTATTTATTATTTTGTCCTTGTCAAAAATATATATCTATAAAGATATTTTCCCATTGTTATCTTAAAAACCCTGACCCACAAGTTTTAAAATCTTCATTAATAGTATATAATAATAGTATATAAACGCAAATGATTTGCATTTCAGGAGGAGTATATGTCCCAGATTTTCTTAGATGCTTTACTTGATACCTTTAAAATGATTCCGTTTCTTTTCATAATCTACATGGCTATTGAATATCTCGAGTTCAAGCTTGGAGATAATTTGATTAAAAAAGTTAAGAAAGCCGGCAAGGTTGCTCCTGCTGCCGGTGCCCTTTTCGGCTTGGTTCCTCAGTGCGGCTTTTCCGTAATGGCCACAGCACTTTATGCCAAAAGGGTTGTCACTGTCGGTACTCTGCTGGCGGTCTATCTTGCCACTTCCGATGAGGCACTGCCTATCATCATGTCTAAACCGGATAAGGCCGGATTAATTGTACCTCTGCTTGCAGCAAAGCTTGTGATAGCTTTATCTGCCGGTTATCTGACAGACTTTATAATAATTAGGAGAAAGCATGATCCTGCCGAAGTTGAAATTTGCGCTTCCGTGGAAGGAATTATAATAGAGGTCAGTGAAGAGACTGAGACTATAGATGAAAAAGGCTGCTGTGGACACAGCTGTCCTGTTCTAAAGATAGATTTCAGGGAACTCATTATTCATCCCTTAAGACACACAATGAAGGTTTTTGTTTATCTGTTCATAGCTTCATTGCTGATAAACTATGCTGTCTTCAGGGTTGGCGATGCCAACCTGGGAAGGGTGTTCCTGCAGGGTTCAATATTACAGCCTGTAATTGCAGCTATTATCGGGCTTATCCCCAACTGTGCCGCCTCAATCGCCATCACCGACATCTTCCTGAAAGGCGGATTAAGCTTCGGCTCTACCATTGCAGGGCTTTGCTCCGGCGCAGGCCTGGGGCTTCTCGTACTGTTCAAAGAGAACAAGAGCCTAAGGGACTCTTTCAAAGTCACCGGCCTGCTGGCTGCAGTCAGTGCTGCCGCAGGAATACTAATTCAGGTTTTAATCGGATAAAAGAACACGGCCCTCACAACAAGCGGCCGTGTTTTTATTTCAGGCTCTATAGCCCCTGCGGCAATATGTAATTCAGATATCTATTGCTTAAAGCCTCAAGTTTGTTCCTTGAGTGTGCTGCATAGTTCATGAGCTGCCGCGCTTCCTCATAAGCCATGTTGTACTCTTCCTCGTCAATTTCACCACTGTCAAGGGCAGCCTTAAGTTCATCCTCGTCAAGAAGCATAACCTGGCCCTCCGGCAGTACAACCACATCCAGGTATAAGTCATCAAAGAATGGTATGCCATTTTCATCAATACCGTTTTGCCTCGTTATATCAAAATACCATTGAACGATTTCCCTGTTTGGGTTGTACATGGTTGTAATACAGTAATGCTTATCTACAGGCTGAAGTTCCAGCCAGATATAATCTTTATCTACAAGGCAGTAATCCTTCCCCAGCATGTTTATAACCAAAGGCTCCTTTACTTCATGGAGCTGCAGAGCTGAGACATGGCCCTTGAAATCAGAATTATCCGCATACATCGTATAAAAGCTTTTCTTTAGCACTCTCCTCCACCCGGGTTTACTGGCAAGCTTTCTTTTCACTCTATCACCTCTTCCATTCCCACAATTTTTCATTGCATTTCTTCTCAGTCGAATACTAAAGGTTTAAATTTCCGCATCTTTAGTTATACTAATATAAAATGCTTATCTCTTCTTAAATATAACAACCAACGGGAGGAATAATTAATGGATACTATGGAAAACTGGCATAAGTGGAAGGAAACTCTGGGCAAAGCCGTAGATCTCGGCCAGACAGTCGGTATGTCGGATCATACAATAAACGACATTGCCGAAAGGGTTGGGACGTTTCTGTCCAATAATGTAGACCCGAGAAATGATGAAGAGAGACTCTTAAAGGAACTATGGGATGCAGCGGATCAAAAGGACAGAGAGGTTCTTGCCAAACTGATGGTAAAGCTTACAGATAAATAACCAACTCAGACATGGCTGGGTCACAGAGAAGATCCATTTGAAGATATCTATGACTCAGCCATAATCTTAAGCTTTCTCGGGTTTTTATCCGGCATAGACAGATTAAATTTCGTACATGCCCTCCAGATAACGTACAGCGGCAGCGGTTTTAAAGTACTTTCCCCTGACGGTTCTGATTTCTTCTTTCTTCATCCCTTCTTCAAATATATTTACGAGAAAATCTGCTTCAACAAGAATCTGAAAATCAATGCCATCTATCTTTGTATATGTATGGTGGTGTCCTATTAAAAAGCAGATTCTGTTAAGAACCTCACTACTCAATCCTAAATCACCGAGAAGTTCCCTTGCCACCGGCGGTCCCTCAAGCTCCTGGTAATGACCTGCATGTGACGAGTATTTCCTCTCGCTTTCCTTTATGCCTATATCATGCAGAACTGCCGCTATTTCCAGAGTCTCAAGCTGTTCTTCCTGAAGCCCCTCAAGCTCCCCTATGCTCTTTGCAAATCCATATACCTTCAGCGCGTGGTTTATCCTAGGGGCATCGGCTTCGAAATAATTTATCATCCTGCTTATCGAAGTGCTTACAACAATGCTCATAGTATTCCTCCCAAGTGTTTGTTTTTTATCTATATCAATTATACACCATACTCCCGCGGCTTGATATATCTTCAAGCCTTTAACCTGCATCTTTCTTTAGTTCCTCTTGTCCTCCAAC
>JAUZPH010000134.1 GCA_030706065.1 Bacillota bacterium
CGGCTTCATCAAAGCAGGCACCGGAGATAGTTGACTTAAACCTGCAGAGAATATTAAGCCAGACTGAGATTTATTCCGGTATATATGCCAGGGTATCTGTAAGGTTCTTCGCCTATGCTTCAAATGAGAAAAAAGGGATAGGCTGCGGATTAGGACCTGTCCAAAAGATTCAAGATGGAGAGCCCTTAGGAGGAATGGTATCTGAAGCTGCGGCTTTCGGTGAAAATTCAGGAGGGTATAGTCCTTATTGTGGACAAGCCAATGTATCCACACAAAAATCAACAACTTATCCACAACAACCTGTGTATAACCCTCGGATACCTGTGGATAATTCACAGCTGCCTGTATATTATCCGCAGCAGTCCGTATATCAGCAAGCAGCTTACCCTGGACCGCAGCAGCCCCTATACCATCAGCAAACTCCTGTTATTGACCCCATAACAGGAGCACCGGTTAATGGTGGTGTTATGGGACTATGAGGCATTTATCAATAGATATAGAAACATACTCTTCAATAGACCTTAAGAAAAGTGGACTGTACAAATATGTGCAGTCCCTTGATTTCCAAATATTATTGTTTGCATACAGCTTTGATGGAACTTCTGTAGAGACTATCGACGTGGCTCAGGGAGAAACACTGCCAATCGATGTAGTTGCTGGACTCCAGGATCCTGATGTAGTTAAACATGCCTACAATGCAGCATTTGAATGGTATGCACTGAATAAATTCTACTACTCGCCATTGGAGCAGTGGAGATGCACCATGCTTCACGGTCTCTACTGTGGGTATACTGCCGGGCTTGCTGCCACTGCTGTGGCCTTGGGCCTTCCGGAAAATAAAAGAAAATTGAGTACAGGTTCTGCCCTGATTAAAACCTTCTGTGTGCCGGTGAAGCCGACGGCTAGTAATGGACAGAGGACGAGAAATCTTCCTTATCATGAGCCGGAAAAGTGGAAGTTATTTAAAGAATACTGCAGGCAGGACGTTGTTACGGAGATGGAGATTGAAAGAAGATTATCTAACTTCCCAGTTCCAGAGCAGGAGCAAAAGTTATGGGAGCTGGATCAAAGGATTAATGTGTATGGGGTTAAGGTGGACCAGGAGCTTATAGAAGGTGCGCTGTTTTGCAGCGAGCAAATTACCGGTGAGCTTATACAGGAGGCCATAGAACTCTCGGGGTTAGAGAATCCCAAAAGTGTTAAACAGCTTACGACGTGGCTGGAAGAGGAAACCGGCCAGGAGGTTTCTAATCTTCAAAAGGGTACCGTTAAAGAGATGATTGAATCAACAAACAGCGAGGCAGCAAAACGTATGCTTGAAATACGCCAGGAGATCTCCAAGACAAGTGTGAAAAAATACAGTGCTATGGCTGAGGTCGTATGCTGCGACGGCAGGGTGAGAGGCCTTCTGCAGTTTTATGGAGCCAACAGGACAGGCCGATGGGCGGGAAGACTGGTGCAGGTGCAGAATCTTCCGAAGAACTATCTTGAAACTTTATCCTATGCTCGGGTTTGTGTTAAAGAAAGGAAAGTTGATGCACTAAGAATGATTTATGGGAATGTGACGGATACGTTGTCTCAGCTCATTAGAACCGCTTTTATACCTTCAGGGGGAAATGTATTCCTTGTTGCTGACTTTTCGGCCATTGAGGCTCGGGTTATTGCCTGGCTTGCAGGTGAACAGTGGAGGCTTGACGTATTTGCAACTCATGGAAGGATTTATGAAGCTTCAGCTTCCCAGATGTTTGGGGTGCCGATAGAAAAGATAGCAAAAGGCAATCCGGAATACGCGCTGCGGCAGAAGGGAAAAGTGGCTGAACTCGCTCTTGGTTATCAAGGGGCCTCCGGTGCACTTATGGCTATGGGAGCTTTAAAGATGGGACTGTCGGAAGAGGAACTTCCGGAAATCGTAAAGCGTTGGAGGGCTGCAAATAAAAGAATTGTAGACCTATGGTACAACTTGGAAAGTACCGCCTTGGAGGTAATGAGAACAGATGAGCCAACAGGGGTTAAGGGGCTGCTGATAGCCAGGGAAGCTGATTATAACAACAAGCAGGACTTTCTCACCATAACTCTTCCAAGCAAAAGGAAACTATTTTATGCCCAGCCTTTTATTCAAAAAAATGAGCTTGGACGGGAGGCTCTATATTATAGAGGCATCAATCAAGACTCAAAGAAGTGGGAGAATATAGCAACCTATGGTGGTAAACTAACGGAAAATATAGTCCAGGCTATAGCCAGGGATTGCCTTGCAGAAAGCTTGAAAAGGCTTGAAGCTGCAGGATATCAAACAGTTATTCATGTTCATGATGAGGTCATATTAGATGCGCCCAAAGATATGGCTGACTTAAAAATTGTAACAGAAATTATGGGACAACCTATTCCTTGGGCTCCAGGACTGTTGCTTAGAGCCGATGGGTACGAAACCGAATTTTACAAGAAGGCATAAGGATTAATAAAGGACAATGTTCTTTGAAAATTGAATAATATGGTGTTATCAATATGATGTTCACTCCAATTATAAGAGTCATAGATAAAGTATAAGGTATAGTCTAGTTGGAAGTTAATTCCGGTCGTAGAATTTGAAGTAACAAAGGTTACATTAAGGCGGTATCTTTTATTTGAAGATTCTTATTAAGCATAGCTAAAATAAAGCTTACATAATTTTCTTTACGTACCTAGATTGTCTAAGTATAATTATACTTAGACAATCTAGGTATAAATATTGGAGGTGTCCTATGATAATTGATAAGGGGTTGTTAGGTGGAAGTACTATTTTACTATTACTATCTTTGCTCGAAGAATCAGATAGGTATGGATATGATATAATTAAAGAACTTGAGATCCGTTCTGATAAGGCTTTTCAATTCAAAGAAGGCACACTCCATCCCATTTTACATAAACTTGAAAACAGCGGTTATGTAAAATCTTATATGTCCAAAGGTGACACAGGTAAAGAACGCAGATATTATCAAATAACAAAAAGCGGTAAAACACAGCTTGCTGAGGAAAAGGAAAGGTGGGAGGCGTTTTCGATATCTGTAAACAAGGTAATAGGCGGTGGTGTCAATGCTTTCGCCTAAAAGTGATAAGTTCTTAAAGGACATCCTGTCTTATGTTAAATTCTCTTTTGATAGATATGATATTAGATTAGAACTTGAAGACCACATTTCAGAAAAAGTAGATTATTATATGGAACAGGGATATGACATGGAAAAAGCCGAGCAGCTCTCTATAAACGATATGGGAGATGCCAAAGAAATTGGAATTGAACTAAATAAACAGCACTATCCAATCCTTGGCTGGCTATGGAAGATAACAAATGTAACAGTTGGCTTGGCTGTGATATTGAGTATCTTTTTTATTGGAATACCTACCCTCAATTCTTTGTTTCCTCGTAATCTTATAAATGACATCCCAAAGTCCAACATAGCTTATAAAATTGATGTGGATAAAAAAGTTAAAATAGATGATATGGTTATTCGATTTACGAATGTTGTTTACGAAAAGAATGGGGATATGGATATTTTCTATGAGTATTATGATACTAAGCTGTGGGGAATGGGATGGAGTCTTGGCAGTATTGGAAAGATAACAGATAACTTAGGAAACACATATATGTCAGGTTCAGGCAGTGTAAGTGGAGGAATAAAATCAAAAGGCAGAGTTACGGTCGATAACTTTTCAAAAGAAGCGGATATTTTAATTATAAGTTATGATAGCTATAATAGGAAATACAGAGTTGAAATCCCTCTAAAAGCAGGTGATAATAATGAATAGATTAAAAAAGGTCATAAGAAACATTATTGTCATTACAATCCTGTTTGTTTTGTTATTAATGCGGACAGGCATTTATTTAAGCCCGTTGTCAGCTCATGAACACTCTGAGCGGAGCATACATTATGGACCCTCAAAGGTTGCACATATTGAGGATTTTGAAAAAGGAAAATATATACTCGGCAAATATGACAAATGGGTCTCATGCGACACAGTGAATAGAGAATTGTTTTTCTTTTGGAGATTTGGAGATCAGCCGGTGGGCTTTGAAAATGATAAGACTAAAGCTGTGAGTTATACCTATTCATTTTCTAATCCATATGATAAAGCTTATGGAATAGTAAATGATAAAAGGGTTAAAAAGATTGAAATTACCTTAAGTAACGGAGATATCCTTACTCAGACAAATTTCTATGATGATTTATTTTTGCTTACCTGGAAGTCAGACGATAACGAAAACACGTTTATGAAGATACTAAGAGGATATGATTCTTACAACAATATAATTTTTGAAGAAAAACAACCTTATGAAGAGAAATAATAATTATAGAGATGTATATTTCTTATATGCTGACATATCAATAAAACCCAAATAAAGATTTATCACACCGTATTATTCATTTGAAGCTTGGCTATATATTTCTAATTTAATGGGGTGCTCCGCTCCAACTCAGGCAGTAGGCCTCGGGGGTCTTTCAGCGGGACAAGCAAAGAGGATTGTCCCGCTGTTCCCGCTCGTTGCAACCTTTCGTTTTGCTCTAGAGCTCTTGGGTCCTATAGATTTTACCTCATATATATAAAATAAATCATATACCTTTAAAATATAATAGGTTAATCCTATATGTAGTAGTATACGTAATAATCATAATGGCTTGGGCACCATTTCCGCTGCCCGAAAAAGTACAAGCCTCAGCTAACAGATTCTAAGGTTGCATTCCTTTTCCGTTCCTTCTAAGGCCCGCGGCCTAAGAATCTTAATGAAGTTTTTGATGCTTAATTTCAACGGCTTATTTCCATAATGTGTTTTTATTGTAACTGCAGGAAAGTAAATGAGGATATTTTATTTCCATGGTTTTATAATTATGTTACAATTTAATAAAAACAAGAGAAGCATCGAAAATAAATAGTTAAATATATGGTTTAGCAGAAATCCATATGATTATATTTTATTTAGGCCAAGCTATTATATAGCAAGGCTTTTTTATTATTGGTATGTAATTATGAATAGACAAAAAAATTTGTAACTTTTTCGGAAATCCGTTGTCTATATAAATGAGAGGGGGAGGCAGCATGGCTAATATTACGGAAGAGATATATAACAATTATAAGAAGCCTATATATAATTACTTTTACAGATCTGTCTTTAACAGCCATACTGCAGAGGAACTGACCCAGGACACCTTCCTGAAGGCATTTAAGTACTTCAGTAATTTCAGAGGGGAGTCAAGCGTTAAACCCTGGCTCTTTAAGATAGCTCATAATACATACTTGAATTATCTTAAAAAAAGCTCCGGGATGAGGGAAGAAAATATAGAGGATTTCGATACCGCAGACAGGAGTGATATCTTCTCTAACAGCAATGAGAAAATGATAATAAGGAAGGTACTGAAAAAATTGAATGATGACGAAAGAACTCTGATTATACTTAGAGATTTAAACAATCTTACCTATGCTGAAATATCTTCAATCATGGATTACACAGAGGGACAGGTTAAAATCGGACTTCACAGGGCAAGAAAAAGGTTCAGGAACTTATATAATATTGAAAATAAGGAGGGGTAGTCTATGAAGCTTGAATGTGCAGTAGTTAGGGATTTATATATTCCATATTTAGAAAATGAGCTGAGTCCGGAAGTAAGAGAGGCTGTGGAGCAGCATCTTGGTGGATGTGAAAATTGCAGGCATATGTATGATAGTGGATTAAATTTTAATGACATATTGAAAAAAGATCCTGATGAGCAGCCTTCAAAAAAACTTGATGAAAAATTGATGCTTAGGCTCAAGGTCTCCAGATTAAGGGTAGCACTGATATTTATTGCAGCCATATTTATAATTACTCTGTATTCAAACTATTCACAGTCCAGATACAACCTTTTGTATGATGTATCCCAGGCGGAGCAGACTGTGCGTCAAATGTCCTTTACAGTAGATGACATAAAAAATGATATGGCTCCTATCGCCAGCTTATCTAGAGATATAGAAGGCTTAAACAATCAGCAGAATAATGCAATAGGGAGAGATTTAAATCTGGTGGAAAAGAGTCAGTTGAAGAAGGTTACGAATGGCCTTTTTATGAATTTTCAGGTTGAACGGCTTTATTATATTTTAAAGATAAGGCACATGAACGGCACCTTCACTAACAGGGATGAGAAAGCTGCCACACTTTTCAAGAAGTATATAGATGATATTTCCAGGTCCATGTCAGATGTAAGACTGTTCCTTAATAAGCTCCATGACAGCGGAAAACTTCAAGCTCTAATAACGCCAATCGATATAAAAAGCATTGCAGAGGAATATAACAAGCTCAACCAATTGGCTCTACTATACACGCAATATGACAAGTTCCCTGAGGAGCTTTCTCCAATGTCTGAAGAGGCTGTAAAAGCAAGACTGAAGTCAATTTTTAAATTTGATAAACCTGAAATAGTGTTATATCCCAATTTGAAAGAAAGCATAGCGCTCAATGGCGACTGCACCTTTAATATTAAACAGGGTTCCATCAGCTATAATGGCCAAATTGATGCATATACAGGAAGTGTTAAATCATTTACGAATGGTCTTACCGCCGAGAAAGGAGAACTCCTGCCTTTAGATGGAGTAAAAGATAATCTTCTTAAATTTCTTGAAAGAATGTATGGAAAAGAGCAGAGCTTTGATATTGAATATGCAGGTATAAATTATAATTTCAGCAGCAACACAGATATCAAACTGTACAGCTTTAAGGTATATCCGCAAATAAAAGGCTTAAGAGTGGACAGTGGGCTTTGGATATACTTTGATGCCCGTACTGGCAATCTATTCAGCATGACAAGAAATTCCGGAAGTGATTTTATTGTACCTGATTATCCAGTAGATACATCCATAAAAGTTTCGAATGAGGAAGCACTTAAAAACCTCAATATAAACGACAAAGAAAAGTACTCTTATTCTGAAACACTTATTGTAAAGTCAAAGTTATCCGGTAAATATGTACCGGTGTATCTTTATAAGAAAGATACAAATTCAGTATATGTAAATACAATAACCGGCAAACAAGAAATTCTTTATTAAATGAGGAACTCTAAGCCAACTTCGCCTAATTGGCCAATCAGGCGAAGTTGGACGTAAATCTACAACAACTTGAATAAAATGCATTTTGGGAATATGAGTATTCCCGAAGTGCCACTCAATAAGCCGGTCGTTAAATTTCGTGCATTAGAAATTTATCGAGCGGCTTTGTTGTTGGAATACATTGAAAACCGAAGTACTCTCTGCATTATAAGATTACCAATACTCTCTAAATGCGAAAACGATAATAGCCATTCGGTAAAAGCTGCAAGGGGGTGGGAGGAGCAGAAACGCACAAGGACTTAGAACTGTCCTGGGTTATTGGATAAATTATCGGTCATCGAGAATTTTTACGTAACAAAAAGGCACCAAACCGGTGCCTTCTCTATTAAACAAGATCCCACTTTGTGACCTGTCTCTGTGTCAGCTGTGCAGAATACTTAGCCACTAAAGAGGTTGGGTTACTACGTATTTGTTTGATTGATGGGAATTATATTGATATGATGGTTATTAATGGTGCAAGTGTAGTTAATTACAAGTATAAAGGATAATACCTATATTTCAAGGAAAGTAACATTATATCAGAAAGCGAAGGTGAATACCTTGAGAAAAGTCAATGCTCTGGTAAGACATGAAATTATAAATCTAAGAAGAGGAAAACTGATTTGGATAGCAGCGATTTTATATGTGGTAGGCGTGCAGCAGGTTATAAGCAGCATGTATACCTTTGGCAGTACATTTATGTCGCTGGTTGGACTAATCAAAACTTCATGGCTGCCCTTAAACTTTATCATGATACCGTTACTTCTTTTGAGTATGAATATTGGGTACAGCCGTAATGAGGTTTTTGAAACTTTAGATATCTCACCTGGAGAAGTTTTATTAAGTAAGGTGTTGACGGTGGCTATAGTTGATGGTGTGATCTTAGCTGTAAATATACTGCTGGCGGCTGTTATTTCTGTAATATGCAAAGTTTCAATAGGTTATTTTCTATATGAACTCATAGGATATTTCGTTAATACAGTTATCTTCCTGGCAGCCACCGGTTCAATAGGCTTATTTATAGGACAAGTATTGTGCCGGTATGTTGGACTAGTTGTCTCTTTTATCACAGCGATTATTTTGTTTATATTATTAAGTAACTTCTATAAAACCTTTAATAATATAGTTCCGCTTATAGACATAAGGACTTCTACAAGCAGCTTCGAGGTAATCAGCTATGATAAGGGATATGTATTACAAAATATTCTTTGGCTCATGATCAGCCTCATTCTGTTGTTTGTTATGTACGTTCATCTAAACCGAATAAAAGGAAAAGTTAAGGCTGCATCCTTGCAGATTGGAGCATTAATAGTTACTGTTGCTGTGTGTGTTGCTTTAGTTATTGGCATAGAGTCAGCGCAGCCAACAATTTTTAATATAGGCAAGAGGACATATTTAGAAAAGGAACAAAAGAACGTTTTTGATAATGTAGAAACCTTTTTCAGTAAAGAAGATTGCGGTTATTATGTTGAAAAATATAACATGAATTTGAGTATTAATAATGGAATCAGCAATAATTGTGAAATGAATATAAGAGTGAATGGGGATAAAGTAAATACCATTGAACTAGGCTTATATAAAAAGTTAAATATATCAAAGGTGGAACTGGATGGTGAAGCTTCAAAATATGACAGGACAAGCAATAGCTTCATAGTTAATCTGCCGAG
>JAUZPH010000135.1 GCA_030706065.1 Bacillota bacterium
AAGCTGTTTGATTGGACTGGTTTTTGCAGGAATCTTGTCATGGAATATTGCTGTGTATTCCGGTTTGCCACTTTCAGCAAGGTATTCGAAGATTAAATCGGCATTATTTATGCCGCTTAAAGGTTCATTAGCCTCCTTTGGCGAATAGAGAACCTGAATAGGGCTTCGCCGTTCGGAATCAAGTAAATTGCCTGTAAGGGGAGATATTTGTGCACCTTTGTCAGGAGGAACCTCCATATAAGATGTTTTTATATTTCCCCTGAAATAACAGGCGGATATGTAAAAGGATTCTAAAGAAAGTATAATTGTTAGACTGAGGAAAATGCTAAAAAAACATTTCTTTTTAATCTACCTCACCTCTAGTACAATTGATTAAGTGGGCGGGTGCCTAATTCCTAGTTTATATATAATAGCGAAAGTTATGAAATATGCACGGTAAATAAAGGATAGAAATAATTATAGAATAAATGTATAATTATGCTTAACAGGTATATTGCTTAAAAAACTGAACTAAGAGCAGTTTTTTGCAGTTATTATGATATTGGAAAAGGAGGGCTTATTTTTGAGAGAAATTGAGGCTGTTAGAATTGCTGAAGAAATTAAAAGGCTTTGTATAGAGTCAAATTATTACCTTGCGGGGGATATAAAGGGTGGGTTAAAAGATGCTTTAAAAAAGGAGAATAGCGACCTGGCCAGAGATATACTGGAGAAAATTCTGGAGAATGCCGAAATTGCAAAGGCTGAGCAGGTACCTATGTGTCAGGATACAGGCATGGCATGCGTATTCGTTGAAATCGGCCAGGAGGTTCATATAGTTGGGGGAAGCCTTAAGGAAGCCATCAATGAGGGTGTGAGAAAAGGGTATGAAGAGGGCTATCTAAGGAAGTCCGTAGTCAGGGACCCTTTACGAAGAGTGAATACCGGGGATAATACACCTGCAGTAATCAATTATGAAATAGTTGAAGGTGACAGGTTAAAGATAATTTTGGCTCCAAAAGGCTTTGGCTCGGAAAATATGAGTCAGATAAAGATGTTAAAGCCCTCGGAAGGGATAAATGGTGTTAAAGAATTTGTATTAAAGGCAGTCAAGGAGGCAGGTTCAAATCCATGCCCGCCCATTGTAGTTGGAATAGGCCTGGGAGGAACTTTTGACAAGTCTGCGCTGCTGGCCAAGAAAGCTCTTATAAGACCAATCAACCTACGTAATAAAGATAAATTCTACAGTGAACTCGAAGAAGAGCTGCTTAAGGGCATAAACTCCATTGGAATAGGGCCGCAGGGCTTTGGTGGAAAAACAACGGCTCTTGCGGTGAATATTGAAGCTTATCCTACACACATTGCCGGCCTTCCGGTGGCCGTAAATATAAACTGTCATGCCACAAGGCATGCTGAAGTGGAATTATAGGGGGGGAATCTATGGAAAGGTTAATAAGTACGCCTCTTTTAGAAGATACTGTAAAAGAGTTGAGTGCAGGGGACAGGGTTTATATAACTGGGAAAATATACACTGCAAGAGATGCAGCCCATAAGAGGATGGTGGAACTGCTTATGAAGGGCGAACAGCTTCCGATACAGCTGGAAAATCAGATAATATATTATGTAGGACCAACACCTGCAAAACCTGGCCAGGTTATTGGATCTGCAGGGCCTACTACAAGCGGCAGAATGGATGCGTATGCGCCAAGTCTGTTGGATTTGGGTCTTAAGGGAATGATAGGAAAAGGCGGAAGAAGCAGCGAGGTAATCGCTTCAATGGTTAAAAATTATGCAGTTTATTTTGCAGCCATAGGAGGAGCAGGTGCTTTGATAGCTAAAAGCATAAAGAAGGCGAAGGTTGTTGCCTATGAGGATTTAGGCACCGAAGCCATCATGGAACTTGAGGTTGAGAATTTCCCGGCGGTTGTAGCTATAGACTGTTTCGGTAAATCAATTTACAGTGAAAGTTAATATGGATTTATATGATAGATATCCTATCCGTAAACTTAATTTTAATATGATTCAAACTGACAGGGGTTCGATGCCACTGTCAGTTTTTTGCAGTTAAGAGGTAATTAAGCTTTTTATTCTTCATGAAAGGATGGCGAAAGAGTGAACAGCCAATTGTTGTTTCTAAGTTTTATATCTGTGATATCCAGCCACGTTAAGGATTGTTTCAGGGCTTCTTTTATATTAACTGCAAGCAGGTTTTGTTCAAGAGTGATAATATTTCCTTCAAGGCCGCTCAGGTTCATGTTATTTATGAAGGGCTGTACCAATTTTAAGGGATAGCTTGTATATACCTCAAATTTCATAGTTCCGTTATTGAAGGAATGAAAGGCCAAAGTAGCAGGGATATCAGGAAGAAGCCTGGATAAGGATATGGTAACCTTTATTTTATTCCTTTCCACAAGTTCTATCTGTTTTAATTTACTTTCAGGAAAATTGGAAAGGGCATTCTTTAAGACAAGTATCAATTCCTTCATGGACATTACAAGTTCAGCCATGAGAAACCTCCTTAAATTCATTTTGACACGTTCTAAATAACAAAAGCAGGTATTAATTGCTCATATATAATATGCTTTCTATATAGTAAGTATGTGTTATAATTGTTATATACGGAAGCGAGCAGATTTGGGAGGATAGTTAAAATGAAGGTGGACAAGAATAAGGTTATACTTTTTCTGGGAATAATAATATGTGCAGTAGGTATATATTTTGCTGTCAGCACATCAAATAAATACAAAGAGGAGCAAAAGTCCCTTTCTCAAAAGTATGATCAGCAGCTCAAGGATGCTGAGGAGGCGAAAAAGAAGGAAGAAGATGCTGCAAAAGAAAAGCAGGAGGAACAAAAACAGATTGAAGATAAAAAACGTGCACTGGATGATAAATGTACTGAAGGAGAGAAGCAATTCGCCAGCGGGGATTATAAAGCCGCAATTGCAACAGCAGACGAAGTCTTAAAAGAGGATACACAGAACATCAAAGCCCTAACTATTAAAGGCATATCTCTTTGTTACACAAGAAAACTGTCCGGATTGGATGAGATACAAAAAGCGCTTGACATTAAGCCTGATTATGGATATGCGCTGTATAACAAAGCTCTGTCCTACGACAAGTTCTGGAGGTACGACGAGGCATTAGCCTATTATGAGAAGGCTCTTCAGAGTGATGGTGGAACTGAAGTAAAGGCTTTAAGTGACTACGGTATAGCAGTTATATCAGCCAGGAAGGAAGACATGGCTAATGCGGAAAAATATTTAAAGGAGGCAGTACAGCTGGATAGGGAATTGGCCCAGCGTGCAGCAAAGGAACCGCTTTTGTCAAAAATAAAACTGAATTAGGCTGCAAGCTTATATTGGCACCAGTAATTGAGTGCCTTGTTTCTTTTTGTCCATATACATAATTGTGGTATATTTGTTAAAGCTAATAATACTGCAGCCTTGGAGGAATAATGTATGGAAAGCAAAAAAGTCAATATTATGAATTTTTATAATGAATACCTTCCCTATTTAAAAAGAAGTGCAATTGTATTATTGTCGAGCCTTATATATTCTATATCTCTGAATATGTTTATAATTCCCCACAAGTTTCTGAGCGGCGGTGTCTCCGGTATAGCACTTATATTTCAATATGCAACCGGCTTTAATGCAGGATATACAATTATAATTCTGAATATACCGCTGTTTGTATTAAGTTACCTTATTTTGAATAAGGAATTTACTTTCCTGACTATAATAGGAATAGTGGGACAATCGGTATTTATAGTAGCCACGAAGGACATTTCCAGGTTCTTTTATCCGACTGATCCCTTGCTGTCAGGAATATATGGAGGAGTTATTAATGGTTTTGCCGTAGGAAGTATCTTTAAGAACCATGGTTCTTCAGGGGGTACAGATGTAATTTCCATGATATTCAGAAAAAAAGCCAATATAAATATCGGAAAGGCTTCCTTCTCGATAAATTTGGTCATTGTATCAGTTGGTTCGGTATTTTTTGGAGTAGAAAAGGGATTGTACACGCTCATAGCAATGTATATCACTTCCGCAGTGGTAGACCAGGTTATAAAAGGCTTCAACAAGAAAAATCTGGTCATCATAATTACAAATAAGGAAGAGGCCGTGGTGGACCGAATAACACATGACCTAAGAAGAAGTGCTACCGTTATGAGGGGAAAGGGCGCTTATTCACAGATGGATAAGACAGTAATATACTGTGTAGTAGCTACCTCTCAGATACCAAGGATAAAACAGTTTGTTGAAAGATCAGACCCAGGGGCGTTCATGTCGATTCTTGATGCTTCACAGGTACTGGGGAAGGGTTTTGACCATCCAATTTGATTTATTTAATAAATTAAGAGAGTTAATGATGTGGAAATTTGAATCCTTTAGTATTCGCCTGAGAAAATATCGAATTTTCACCGATTTTTCCGGATGTAAAATTTCATAATTATATTCGGATAAAATACCGAAGTTTCAACGGTTTTTATCCGACTGCTTAAAGAAATTTTACATCCTAGGCGATAGATCAAAAAAAATTTCTGCATCTATTTGCACTAAAATGTGCCTTTTCATTTAGACTCACCGTATATATTAATGAGAAGAAGCCCCATGGGAGAGGTGTAATCAATGGATGAGGATATAAGGCTTGTAAAAGCCGTGCTGAACGGCAACATAGACAGCTTTAGCATAATTGTAAATAAATATGAGATGACTATTTTGAAGTTTATTTATAATATGTTGAGGGATAGGGAGGCCTCGGAGGATATAACTCAGGAGGTATTTATAACGGTATATAATAAATTGTACATGTATAATTCAAACTATAAGTTTTCCAACTGGATACTTCAAATAGCAAGGAACAAGTGCATTGATTACATAAGGAAATATAAGAGAGTTTATGAATCCAATCTCGAGGATGTCAGGGATCTCGCAAGTGACGAGATGTCACCGGAGGATTCTGCAGAGTTTAAAGAGACAAAAGAAAAGGTACTGTCTTTCATAAATGAACTGAATGAAGTCGACAAGCAGTTGGTCCTTTTGAGATACACTCAGGAACTGACCTTCTATGATATTGGGGAAATACTGAATATGAGTGAATCGGCAGTAAAAAGAAGATATTACAAGCTGAGAGACAGGTTTAAGGAATATTCCAATGTAAGGGAAAAGAGGTGTAAGGTATGAACTGCAGGATATTTATGAAGAGGCTGCCGGAATTCATGGATGGGAGTTTACTTCATGATATGAAGGAAGCTATGGAAAAGCATTTGGACTGCTGTGAAAAGTGCAGGGCAGTTTATGAAAAGGAAGAAGAACTTGACACTCTGTTTTTCGGGTCCCTGCAGTTGGAGGAAATTACATTCAACAGTTCCAGGCCGGAGATTATAAAGGGTATAGACAGAAACCGATATGGCAAAGGCCCATTGAAAAAGATTAAATACAGTATGAGAAGACACAGGATGAAAATAGTATCTTCAGCAGCGGTTTTTATACTGTGCCTGACAGCAGTACCGTTCCTGTTGGGTCCACATTCACTGAAGGATTCTCAATATAATACATCAGGGACAGGCAGCTTAGGAGTAAAGGAAAACTCGGCTTCCGCTAAGAGTGAGGTTATAGCAGATTCAAATGCCAATGCTAATTTTAATGGAGCTGTAAATAAAGGTGAAAGTGTCCTATCACTTATAGAACCTCCTGCCGCCTTCATTGATTTAATAGGAAACAAGGTATATGTACCGAAGTTTGTAAGGCTGCCCATTGATAAGCTTCCGGATATCAGGATGAGTACTGAGCCAAAGGCTTCACCGGATCAGAATATCAAGGTAATGTTATATGGGAGGGGTCCGGCAGGTACAGATGATGAGATTGCAGAAATTGTTTTTCAAAACCAAAAGGATTCAAGCATATGGGAATTGAGCGTGGCAGACAATGACACGAAACAGGTTTCTCCTTTATATGTCGACTGGTATGACAATGAGAATATACTTGTCACCATAGGAAATGGAAGAGGCCATGTAACTTTAGGCGGTGATCTGTTCCTGGTGAATATAAATACCGGTAAGGCATTGGATTTATATCCGGCTCGCTCCAAAGACAGAAACCGTGAGGTAGTCAGTGCAGTCAGGAATGGAGATATGATAAAATTGTCTGTAAAGCAATATGATGAATCCCATACTACAGCCCAGGACTTTGATGAAAACATGTACTTTAAAGAAATGGACTCACCAGGTAATACCGATGGTAATGCAAAAAAAGAAATGCCGTTAAGCCGTGGAATCGCAAGCGATTACAATAATCCTCTTTCCGTAGTTAATTCCTGGCTTGTGGAAAGCATAAATAAAAAGGATAGCAGGTTACTTGGCAGTATTTTAGCAGGGGATATCAGCAAAGACGATTCTATTCTTCATAAGGAACTTGATAAGATTGAAAAACTGGGTATTTCCAGAATGTATAGCATGACAGACACTCTGGGGAGTAGTAATGAGGAAATTCTGACCTACTGTGTAGAACTGGAAGCAAGCATGAAAACTGAAGGAAGTATTTTTAAAAACGATACTAACTTCATTGAATTCAAGCTGGAAAAAGATGACAAGAATAATTGGGTTATTACTGATATATCAAGGTTACCTCAAAATTGAGCAGATGGATAATTAGTATAAGAGGCTGAAGCCTCTTTATTTTTTTGCAATAAGAGTTTATTATGAAATATAGGAAATTCTAATGAAAAACTGGTGATAGAATGGATAAGAGCAGTAAATTATACAAGAAGGCAGTAGAAAGCTATAATGATGGATATATGGATAAAGCACTGAGGCTTTGTGAGAATAGTATTTCTTTAAGTCTGAATAATTCTGCTGTGCTGAATCTTAAAGGCCTTCTTCTGTATCTAAAAGGGGAACTGGAAGAGGCCAAAGGATTATGGAAGCTGAATAAGGACCATAACAGAGACGAAGTATCAAGGAAGTATCTGCAGAACCTGGCGGAAGACGAGGAAAGGCTGCAGATATATAAAGAGGCGGTCAAGTGCATTGGTACCATGGAATTTAAGGATGCATTGGTTTTACTAAAGGAATGTATAAGCAGCGACTTCAATACCGTAAATGTAAATAATGCCTTAACAACGGTATATATTCATCTTGGCAGCTTTGATCAGGCAAAGGCCTGTATAGATAAGGCTTTGTCCATAGATAAGTTGGATAAGACTGCCCGGGAAAATAAAAAGCTATTGGTACAATATAAGGTTATAGAGAAACAATCCAGAAGAAGGCTTGTACTAATCCTTGTATTAGTTGCCTTTCTGGCTGGAGGCTCCTGGTATATTCTGAGGAAAGTAAACATAGGAGCGGAGCGGCCAAAGGTATCTTTTAAGGATTCAGTGACGGCTGAGTCAGGAAATATACCATCGGATAATAAGAGTGAAGACAAAAGTGTAGAAACAGATTCGCTAAATAACAACATGGGACAAAATGAAGGTTTTCCAAAGGATGATGCCGATGCTGCTATAGAAAAGAAGGATTACGTTTATCTGTCGGGCTTAATTGAAAGGTTCAAGCAGGATAACTTGAAAACTTCAGAGAGGGACACCTATTACAGAGGTGAAAGGGAGTTAAAGGACGGCGGCGTTGCCTTCTTTTACAATACTGCCCGCTCACTTCATGCTGCCAGGCGTTATGAAGAAGCGGTGCACAATTATGAAGAAGTAATGCGGTATGCCGGGCAAAGCTATCTGTATTCCAATGCGGTTTTCATGCTTGGCTCATGCTATGAGTCAATGGGAGATTTTAGCATGGCTGAGGAATACTTTAAGCAGTACCTGGATGCCGGCTATGACGGGATATATAAAAATGACTATAACAGTACAATACTATACAGCCTGCTTATGATGTATAAGGACAGGGATCCCGGCAAGGCAAAGGGGTATGCTGCAGAAATCAGGAATAATTATAATGGTTCCATCTACAATAATTCAGTAGTGGATTCCATATTGAAGGATAAGTAGAAAAGAGTCTTGGGGTCCTGTCGTATCTTATCCATAGAAACAAAAGGACAGGATGTAAATCATATTAAGCACGGGATTTCCGTGCTTTTTTCTGTTAGTGCGAAATTATCCCGGAAAATATGGAGTTATAAAAGAAGAGTTCATACATATATATTAATTACAGAAATTTACAATATAACTGGAAAATAATGCCAACAAGTAGTAAGATAAATGTTGGAGCAAATGATCCATATACAGAATGGAGGTATCTGTATGAACTTAGGACTTAAGAGAATTTCAATGTGTATTGTTATATTTGGTTTTTTCAGCATGTTAACCCCCGGCCTTGAGAATGAGGCTAAGCCCCAAAAGGAAGAGGTAGGAGCACAAGCAGGTGGCATCGTGGATACCCTTGCTCCTGTTAGCGCATATAATTCATCCTTTATATCAAATAATGAAGTACCAAAACAGGAGGAAAAGAAGGAAGTAATTTTGGCCGCGGCGGATATTTCAAAACCGGAGAAGTATGGGTTTAATTACACTCTTCAGGGGCAGAATGTGAACAGAGATGGAATCAACCTTGGAAATGGTATGGCATACTCCGACTTGGAAGGAGTAACCTGTTTTAGAGGCAACAATATGAGAGATGGGGGAAGTTTTGGTACGGCACAGATTGTTGAAGGCAAGCTGCAGAAGGACTGGGAGGTAAAGATTGGGTCTATAGACAGTTGGTCCGGAGTAGGATGGAATGGCCAG
>JAUZPH010000136.1 GCA_030706065.1 Bacillota bacterium
ATCAGGATAGAGCTTTTGCCAGGTGTCCCATTCAGTATCGTTATTCCAATGCCTTGACCGGTAATGAAGCCCAAAACCAATGGGATCAAGGCCTTCACCCTGAATTTTTTTTAATAAGGCTGTCACCTTTTTCTGTAATACTTCTGCAGTTTCTCTTTCATATATTTCAAAATCATGTTTCTTATTAGGTTCACTGGATTCTTCTACAGAACCGGAAACCTTGAAATTAAATTTTATCTCTCCTTTATTTCCATTAGCGGTTTCTATTATTTCATAATTTCTGTTGATACTATGTACATCTAAAACGTAGTTCACATTTTTGGTATTAATCTCAAAGCTGGTTCTACGCTTCTTATTGGCAATCAAACTATATAATTTTGTTTCCTCGGGTGACAATATCAATTTTGTTCTCAACAGGTCTTTTTTTTCAAACAGAGCCAGCTGGTCTATTTTAAGGTTATCTTTTTCTATAGTAATAACCGGTAAAAACGGATCCAATCCCAATTCGCTATGGCGCCGATAAAACTCAAATAAGTATTGAGTTGTAATATAATTTGTTTCTGTACCTGTGCCATCAAAAGAGGAGACTAAAACGGAAGAGGGCAGACTTTCGAAATGAAGTCTTTTTTCTATTACGGTTTTTGCATCGGGACTGCCTATGGCCATAAAAGCTACTTTCTGGATATCCCTTCTTCGTGAAAACCAATCCACTGACGAGGTAAGGTCTGTGGATGCAAGGTTGGCACCAAATACTATGACCTGCATATGACCGAATTCAAGCTCCTTATCTACCTTGGCCTTCACACGGCGTACACCTTCCGCAATACTGTTGGATTGCTCTGTGAAGCTTATAAAATTTGAGCCTCCCTTTTTAGGTTCGGTATTCGGTATAGCTAATTTCAATGTTATATCGTAAAAAGAAGTGGATTTATCCAACTTGTCGATGCCGATACCCACAACAAAAAATCTTTTGTCTATGTCCTTGAAGCCGCAGCTTGTCAGTATAAACATCAATGTAAGAATCAGACATAATAGTTTATGCAGCTTCATCAAATCCTTCCTTTCCTTTTAGACTTATAAGCTATATAGTTCAGCAGGACTACAAGAAAAACTTCCAAAAGTACTCTAAGGGAAAGCCAAATATTGGCGATGACAAGTTTTTTTTCTTGGATAATAAAAAAAGTAAATATGAAAGGGCCGGCGGCGAATGCACATAAAATGCGCCGGGTTACCGCTTTTACGTTTTTCATCTTGAACTGATCCAGAAATAACTCTTTAAATAATTCAAAGGAAACATACCAGTGGACTATTACATTTACCAATGAAGTCACAAGATAAATTAATAAATATATAAACAGAATACGTTCAATTATTCCGGTTTTTATCACCATGCAGTCTGCAGATGCAAGCCAGGGAAAGTTGAAATCAGGAGCACCCTCCGTCCCCAGATACCCAATGGGAACAAAAAGGGTAAACAGCTGAAAAATCAGTATAACTACAGGGAAAAGCCACAGATGTTTTGAATCAAACCTGCCGTTAAAATCGCGGTTAAAGGCAAGCATGTCCGTATAGCCCGAAAAGTTGTAGGTTGTCACCGCAAGCAGTGAGATGCTTGGCAGTGCAAAGGAATGGGTTACGGTTTCCATACAGGCATCCCAGCTAAAAAATTGATTTGTTATTGCCTTTATAAATACAAACATGAGAGCAGGAACGATAAAAAATATAAATATTTCCAGGGCATATAGTATGGAAGTACCTTTGGTATTAATGGAAAAGATAACCAGACCTATGTAAGCGACAAGTATTAAATATAAGGACGTTTGAGGGTCCACAAAGGTTACGGTTATATCAATAGTACCGGACAGCATCAGTATTCCTGAAATGTACCATGCCGGACAAAATATAATCATAATGGTTACCCGAAGCCAATATGGCAAAGCTGCCTCTAAAATTTCCGAAAAGTTCTTCCCCGGAAACATCATAAGTGCCCTGGAAAAGAAATAAATGATAACTGTTCCAAAGGGAAGTGAAAAAATTATGGCTAACAAAGCACCTTTAGTATGATTAGGTACAAGGAACTTCGCAAGGAAAATGATAATGTTTGAAATTGAATTTATAAACACAATATAAAAGAAATAGCGTCTCATAAGTTTAACCCCTATTTGTTGCTGATTGGTTTATAGACCTTTTTCGAAAATAATTGCAAGTAGGGTTTTCCAAAGCTTCTCATACCGGACAAATAGAATATTAAGGCAATTATACCTACCACTACCCCATTTAATCCGAAAAAGATGGAAAGTATCAATATTGGATATTTCATAAGCCTGATGGCAAAGTTCATTGAAAGAACAGGTAAAATGAAATTTGATATAGCTACTGCGGATACAATTATAACCATTATGTTGCTTATTATGCCTGCCTCAGCTGCCGCCTGCCCGATAATCAGCCCGCCGACGGTGGTGGCAGCAGGGCCAACAACCTTTGGCAGCCTGGAACTTGCTTCATTTAACAGTTCTGTCATTACCAGCATCATTATTATTTCTACAAATGAAGGGTATGGGACAGTTACTCTGTTGCCCGAGATTGATATGGCAAGCTGGAAACGAAAAAGCTCAGGATTATATGAAGTAATTCCTACATATAAACCGGGTAATGAAATTGTAATAAATATGGCGAAATATCTTAATATGGTGAGGAACCTGCCTACAACAGGAACTTGATATACATCCTCCATTGAGGATATGAAATCAAAGAACACAGAAGGCAAAACCATGGCAAAGGGGAAACCTTCAACAACAAGAATGATTTTACCTTCATAGATTGCATTTATTACTCTGTCCGGCCTGTCAGTCAATAAAATAGTCGGAAATACCGGTGAGTCTTCCCTCATCAAAAATTTATGGAGTTGAGGAATAGATTTATCATATTCCTCTTTCAGCTTTTCAAGACGATTCTTCAATTGCTCCAATATTTTGTAATCCGCTAAACTTTGATCGTATAGAAGGGCGGCAGGTATTTTTCCCATTCCCAGCACCTGACTCTCAATTTTTAAGGTTTTCCTGTGGTAACGCTGTCTTATTAGATTCATATTTGTATCTAATTTTTCCCTAAATGCATCTTTAGGGCCCTGAATAACAGTTTCAATCATTGATTCGGCAATTGGACTTTCCAAAAAGTCCTTTGCATCAAACATCAGAATGTTATTTTCAAGGAATACAGCCACTGATCCATGCAGTATTCTGTTCAAAACCAATGGAGGTTCTTTTGACTCAAGGCTGTTGGGATATGATATGAGATAATTCCTGTATTCGGCCAGATTTTTCATCTCAAAGAACGGCAGTATAATATTCTTTTGTATAATTTTGATATCGCAAACACTGGTTATATACATAAAGTGAATAAGCATTCCGTTGTACTGCAGATCCCGGAATTCTATATCGAAAGAATTCTGAAGCTGTTCTTTAATCCATTCTGCTATCTTATAGGAATCATTTGTATTAAACATATATTGATCGTCCCCATTACAAAAAATTACAAACATATTCTAAATATTTTTACCTGAGAGGTTCAGTTTTATACTTTCCTCTGTTTAGAATAAATTAGACAATTAGTGAGATTATATTTTAAGGAATGTTTTTACTGCTGAAGCTCATGTGTGCAGTTATATAGAGTAATCAATATGGTGTGGTGAGTGTAGTGGTTGATATAGGAAGATTAATGAAGATATTTCATGATATTCTGGTAAACGACAGCAAAAACAAAAGTGTGCCGGAGATGCACGATCTGACTGTAAGCAAGCTGTTGAGCGGAGAGTTAGGCAGGGATGGCGAAGATTTTAAGAAAATGTTTGACCGCTGTTCGGATATTATATACAGAGATTTTAAAATCAGCGGAGAACATAGAGCCATGCTTTTCTTTCTAGATGGTTTTGTGGATGCCGAACAGATAAATTCGGATCTTTTAAAGCCCTTATTGAATTGCAGCATAAAAGATATAACTAACAGGAAAATTGCTTTAATGGATATAAACAGCATCATTAAAGCAGTTGTTTCAGTAGCAAATATCAATAAAAGCCGTGATTTTCGAGAAATCATCGAAAACACATTTTCCGGGAAAACAATTCTTTTGGTTGACGGAATAAATGAAGCTCTTGTCATAAATCTAATCAAGACAGAGAAGAGAGCAATTTCCGAATCCACCATAGAGCCGGTTATCCGGGGGCCGAGGGATGGATTCACGGAGGATCTTCAGACTAACATAACTTTAGTCAGAAAAAGGATAAAAACTCCAAAGCTGAAGACGGAAAAACTTCAGGTGGGGAAGATATCCAAAACCAATGTAATTGTAAGCTACATAGAGGGAGTTGCGGATGAGGCATTGATTAATGAGATAAAAAGCAGGATATCTCTGATAGAAATCGATGCAGTATTGGAAAGCGGATATATTGAGGAAATGATTGAAGACAACCGGCTGTCAGTTTTTCCGCAATTAGGCTATACTGAACGTCCGGATAGATTGGCATCAAGCCTACTGGAAGGCCAGGTTGCAATTTTTGTAGATAATACTCCCATTGTTCTTATTGCACCATATACTTTTATTCAGGCATTGCAGTCCGGTGATGATTATTATGAACGGTATATTCCGGCTGTCATGATACGGAGTGTTCGTTATTTATTTCTTATGCTGGCACTTTTATTACCTTCGTTTTATATAGCAGTATTAACCTTTCATCAAGGTATGATACCCAGAAGTTTATTGTTCACCATATGGCAGTCCCGTGAAGGTGTGCCTTTTCCTACATTTGTAGAAACAATTATTATGGAGGTTTTTTTTGAAGGGTTGAGGGAAGCAGGTATTCGGCTTCCCGGCATATCCGGACAAACGGTGAGCATTGTAGGAGCGCTGGTCATTGGTGAAGCTGCTGTAAGGGCCGGCATTGTTTCATCAGCAACGGTCATTATCGTTGCCATTACCGGTATAGCATCCTTTATATTGCCCCGTTACAATATAGCTTTATCAATCCGCGTACTGCGTTTTGGAATGATGATACTGGCAGGGACTTTGGGTTTATATGGAATGTTCCTGGGTATATTTTTTATACTGATTCATATGGCAAAGCTGCAGTCCTTTGGTGTTCCTTATTTGTCCCCAGTGGCTCCCTTAAATATAAATAGTCTTAAAGATGTGCTGATACGGGCGCCCAGGTGGGCAATGACCAACCGGCCAGGATTTATAAGCAGTAAAAATCGTCAAAGGATGAAAAACCCGGAGCTGCATTTGAATGAAGAAAAGAATAATTGAGATTTTTGAGGTACAGGGGGATTCCAGAATGAGAACTAAGAGGTCATTAGCAATACTCCTGATTTTTACTCTTCTGTTAACCGGGTGTTGGGATAACAGAGAATTGAATTATTTACTTGTAGTATCCGGCATAGCTGTAGATAAGGGTATATTGGGCAATATCCGGCTCACACTCACTGCGCCTGTTCCTAATGGTGGTACAGGAATGGAGATCCGCAATACTTCCGACAGATCATTGGTTGTATCTGAAGAAGGAGAAGACATAACGGATGCGTACCGCAAGATATCAATGAAATTGTCAAGACAAATTTTCCTGGGCCAGCTTCAGATTATTCTCATAGGTGAAGAACTGGCAAGGGACGGAGTTGCAAAGGTTTTGGACTTTTTCTCCAGGCACTATGAAGCTCCAGACAAGGTTTTCATATTATTTTCAAAAGGGAAAGCAGCGGACCTGTTTTCGGCGAAATCCCAATTGGAAATGAATATAGTAGATGAAATAAAGAAGATGAAGGAATTGACCATGGGCAGGAAAATGCAGTTAAAGGATTTTCTGTACATGATGACAGAAGAGGGAGTTCAGCCAATAGCACCTATAATCGAGACAGTTGCTGCGGAAAGGGGAAATCCTGACAGTGCGCCGAGGATGATGTCTATTACCAGTGCCGCCATATTTAAAAAAGACAAACTTATCGGCTTCCTCAACTCCAGGGAGTATAGGGGGGTATTATGGATTCAAAATCGGATACGTACAGGTGCAATAACTGTGGCTATACCTGAAGAAAAAGGAGGAGGAAAAGTTTCAGGACAAATAATAAGAGCAAAAAGTAAAGTCGTTCCTAAAATAAAGGGTAATAATGTAGAAATACAAGTAAACATAAATACCTTGACTGATATTACAGACAGCAGTTCAAAATTGGACTTCGGCAAGCCGGAAGCAATTGATCTTATATCGGAACTGTTTGCAAAGGAAGTAAAAGCATATGCTGAAGCTTCAGTGACTGCCGCCAAAAAAGACTTTAATGACGATATATTTGGTTTTGGTGCTGCAGTGCATGGAAATTACCCAAAGCAGTGGCATAAACAGTTTAAGAAAAACTGGGATGAAAATTTTTATAAGGTAAGTGTAAAAATTAATTCAAATGTAAAAATCTATGAAGTAGGATTTGATACCAAGTCTGTAACAAAAGGCGAAGAGGAATTTTCAAAATAGATTTAAGGAGTACTTCTATGGAGCGTCTATCCAACTATCAACTATTCACCCTGGTTTCCTTATATGAAATCGGCAGTACAATCATTTTCGGTTTTGCCTCAAATGCAGGCAGGGGAGCCTGGATAGCCGTACTGATATCAACTGCTGCAGGTGTTGCAATTAATGTAGTATACTTTATTTTATTGCGGATGAACCCGGGGTTAACCCTTGTGGAATGGTTTCCGGCGCAGTTCGGAAAGTGGATAGGTCTGCCGATTTCATGGATATATGCCCTTGAATTTATGTACGACGGCGGAAGAGGTTTAGGCGATCTGAAAATTTTAGTGCCAAGTACTATTTTGCCTAGAACACCTGTCTATATAATCCAGGTTACATTTATGATTCTTATAACCTATGCTTTGTTCAGCGGGGTAGAGATCATAGCAAGGTTAGGGGAAATGTTTCTGCCTCTGCTGCTTTTAGTGTATTTAATTGACATGATATTCATTATATGTTCAGGCATTATACATATTCAATATATAAAGCCGATTATGGGAGAGGGATGGAGCAGTGTTATGAAAGCTGTCTGGCCTTTGGGCATAACCCAAACCTTCGGCCAGACCATAGAATTTACAATGATTTGGCCTTTGATAAACAAACAGGGGAAAATATTAAAAGCCACTTTATTGGCTACAATAATTTCGGGTATATTTATTGCTGCAATAGACTTACTTGCGCTGCTTGTTCTAGGTGAAAATACTTTTTCTCACAGTCTGTTTCCGATTTATAGAATGATTCGGGTAATCAGCATTGGAGAATTTATTGAAAACGTGGATGCTATAAATGTCATATTCTTTTTGACCACCGCCTTTTTCAAATTATTTATCCACTTATGGTGTGCAGTCCGTGCCATTCAAATACTAACCTTTTCAAAGAGGAATCGGAAAGCCATCTTATTTGTTATCATAATTGTGTCATATATGGGTATGAACATGGCAGAGAATTCTGCCGAACACCTGTCAACAGGTCTAAAGATTGTTCCATATAGTTTGTGGGTACCGTTATTTTATGTTTTACCTATATTATTGTTTATTGTTACGCTGCTGCGAAAAAAAATAAAATCCAAACCGGATATGGAACATCAATGTAACTAAAATCCTGCTTTTAAAGGAGTTGGTTATCATATTGGAGTTTATATTTTCATGGAAGTCCTACGAAATGTTACATACCCCATGGTTATTCCCATTATTCCTGCTGACCTTGGCGATACCTCTGTCAATATTTTCTCGTATGAGGGAAATTAAAAGTAAAAAGCAGTGAATAGAAGAGTCTCCTCCTATGAAAAGTATTTTTGGCTATGACCGGCAGGAAGTCATTGGGATGAGGATGACAGGCTTTCTGCAGAAGGTTCCAGTATCATAATATGGGAGAATGGAATTAAAACATTATTATATGTCGAAAGTCAAAAAAAGTTTCTTTTTAGCAGTTGACAAATAATAGAATATATTGTATTATTATACAACAAATAGAAATATATGTATAAAAAGGTAGGTAATAGTTATGGAGGAAAGCCTGGATAAACTGAGGAAGGTATTGGATTATACTATAATTCAACATAATTTCAGACTAATTGATGAAGAAGTGATTAAAATCAGCACGTTGATGGACAAGCTGATAAATGACTATATGGTAAAACAGATTTGTTGAACTGCATATGCTGCTGTTTTGTCATATGGAATGGAATTTGGCGTTTTAATTAAATTCTCAGATTGATATGAGGAATGGGATTCAAAAGAAGCTCATCTCATATCTTTTTTATTTTAATATGTTTTTCAGTCTGGAAGTATATGCCTTGTTATATCTACAGCTCACTTTTGACTTGTTATACTGAGAAAGTTATAATTAAGCTCATGGAACTAATTTGTCTGGGTCAAATATTCAGGTTCAGCACAAGAAGGAAGAGCGTAGGGCCATAAAAGCTATGAATGTAGAACATCAGGAAAGGGGTCACAAAGTTCATGAAGATGAGTTTTAAGCCAACGGAGGAAAATGTAAGAATACTTGGGAGAACAAAGGTTATTGAAGGTATACGATATATTAACTATTCCTGTTCGGGAATTGAATTTGAATTTACAGGTACAAGTGCCAGCGTTGTTTTAGTGTCAGACAGGTCCAAATGGGATGAGATATTTAAAGC
>JAUZPH010000137.1 GCA_030706065.1 Bacillota bacterium
AATATAATTCCGGGCAGTTTCATCTTCAGGAATAAAAAGCAGCGTATTCTCCGATGCTGAATTCAAAAATGGTTCAATGCCTCCGTTAACAGTTTTAAAGTCACACCATATCTCCGCACTGAGAAGGTGAACCTGCTGCCAGGTTCCCTCCTTTGCAAAGTGCCCTGCAGCGGTATATAAGCTGTAACCCTGATATTTTCTATCCTGGCCCATTTCTCTGAGTGTCAGCTCGATCTTATCATCCTTAAGATTAATCAGATTACGAGATATATCCTGTTCATAAAACAATATGCCCAGTACTATAGCCACTGCCAGCATACCTTTATATAAGTATTTTATATTCCACTTCTTCAGAGCATTGGCAAATACGCCGCCGCACAGAACTGCAATCGGAGGGTACTCAGGCAGTATGTACCAGCCAATTTTAGTGCTTGCGGCGGAGTAGAGCCCTAAAGGAACAGCCAGCCAGAGAAAGAGTGCCAATCTGTAATTACTTGTACATCCTTTCAGATTGTGGCTGTATATGATTACATAGGCAATAAGGCATAGAAGAAGAAGTATGATCCATAATTCGGAATAGTAATAGACATACTGAAAATAATAACCGATACCCCCGGTATGGCCTTCAAGGGACTTGGAGGAACGAGCCAAAAGGTCGTACTCAACCATGTTCTTAAAGAAGGAAAGTCCGTCCTTCTGCATCCTGAGTAAAGCCCAGATAAGAATTGGAAGTAAAAAACTGCAGAAAAGTAACAACCACTCCTTCAGTTTCAGACGCAGGAAGGTTCTGCTTATAATGATATACCCCCCTACAACGCATAGTATTGGAAATGCATGCCAGCTCTTGGTGAGAAAAGCCAGCGATGCAAAAAGTGCCGACAGGTATAAATATTTCCTACCCCTGTCAAGCAGCATTACCGACAGCACGGACAATGTAAAAAGTAATACATAAAGAGAATCGGCTTCTGCATTCCTCGCGCTGTGCAAAAGAATATACTGAGTCGATGTGGCGAGTATTATTGCAGATATTAAAGAGGCAAGCCTGCCGTGTTTATATTTCACAAACAGGCCCACCGCCAGAATTGTCAACAGCGCACTGAGGCAGGAAAACATCCTCAAGCCTACCATATTGAAGCCAAAAATCTTGTAACCAAGGATTATTATCCAAAAGCTCAAGGGCGGCTTCAGATTCCAATAATCGATTTTATAGGCATATGTATTCACTATAAGCTCCTTGTTTTTCAGCATTTCATAGGCATTAATTCCATGTCTTGCTTCATCAAATTCTGTACTCGATATGCCTATCTTATAAAAGATGTTGAATATGGCTGCAGCAATAATCAGCATAAAAAACAAGCGGTAATGCCTTTCTATGAAATCTATTGCCTTATCCAAAACAGAAATGTTTTTATCCATGTGTATCCCCCCGCATTTAAAGTGCATTAAGCCAGCTTTAGGACATCAACCCTTTATAACCGGTGACAGGTATCGGCTGAAATCTTGTAAATGCTGGTAATACATAGCTGATGCTAAAAATCCCCTTATATACTTTAACACAAATTTACAAAAATTTATACATATAGTTACATAATATAATCGGTTTGGTCGGTTCACAGCCAGTATGCCGGTAACCCATAATTGTATTTGGAATCTCTTTGTTATAAAATTATAATGCTCTAACATAAAATAGTCTTTATAATGTAAATATATTTATAGATGCGGAAGGAGATATGACTTATATGAAAATGGCTATTCTGGGTGCCGGCTCTATAGCAAGGTCTATGTCGGCAACAATAAGAGAAATGGAGGAAATTACAAACTATGCCGTTGCCTCCAGAGATTATAAGAAGGCTGAAGCCTTTGCGAAGGAATTCGGCTTTGAAAAAGCCTATGGTTCCTATGAGGAAATGTTATCGGACCCCGAGGTGGAACTGGTCTATGTTGCAACACCTCACTCCCATCACTACGAACATGTAAAACTCTGTCTGAATCACGGAAAACATGTATTATGCGAAAAGGCCTTTGCCATCAATGCAAAGCAGGCAGAAGAAATGTTTGCTCTGGCTGCGGAAAAGAAACTTTTACTTACGGAGGCCATATGGACCAGATATATGCCCCTTAGGAAAACCCTGAATGATATCATTGCCGATGGAGTTATCGGGCGTCCCAGTATACTCACTGCCAATCTCGGCTATGTAATAAACCATATTCCAAGATTGATTGAACCATCCCTGGCAGGAGGTGCGCTGCTGGATGTGGGGGTATATACCCTGAATTTTGCACTTATGGCCTTTGGAAACGACATTGAGAGGATTACCTCAACGGCGGTTCTCACAGACAAGGGGGTAGATGAACAAAACAGTTTAACCGTTGTATTCAAGGATGGAAAAATGGCTGTTCTGCACAGTACTATACTGTCACAAACAGACCGTCAGGGGATAATAAACGGCAGTAAAGGTTACATTGTGGTCGATAACATAAATAATCCCGAAAGACTCCGGGTATTCGATCTTAACCGGAAGGAAACCGCCTGTTATGAGGCCCCGAAGCAGATTTCCGGCTATGAGTACGAGGTAATTGCCTGTATAAGGGCAATCGAGGAAGGGAAACTGGAATGTGAAGAAATGCCTCATTCAGAGACTATAATGGTTATGAAGCTTATGGATGGGCTGAGAAAAGAATGGGGAGTCATCTATCCCGGAGAATAATCCGGCAAAAAAAGAGAAAGGAGATGAGCCTTTATGGGGCTGCTCTCCTTTTTCATTTGTTTCCCGCCATCAGGTTTTACCTTCCGACAGTCCATTCAAACAGATATTTTTTCATTCACAGTATGCTTTCATAAAAAAGAGCACTGTACCATCTGCAGAGAGGCTTTCTTATAAACAGGTGGTAAAAGTGTTGATAAAGAAGTATGCGTTTCCTGCAGGGTGCAGATACTCTTTTTAGCGTATACTATAAATTAAAAGTTTTTACCGACGCAGACTATATATTTATCGGTTTTTTTGCCCGGCTTTTTAGTGGAAGTTTTAACCTTGATTTTTTTCATCTCAATTACCCCTCTATAAAAGATTTATATCATATCTTCTATAATTATGTACAAGCTATAGAAATTTATTCAGCAGTGCATAAACTAATTTTAAATTCCACATGAAAATTTCCTTCTTTTTAAATAAAAAAAGACAGCCCTTTCGGCTGAAGCTCCCGACGCCTTACCTGTCACAGCGGAAAGAACCAATTTTTACAGTTTTTCATATTATAAACTAAAAAATGATATGGCGGGGTTCCAAAATGAACAGAGCAGATCAAACCACTGTTTTGATTCTTATTTTATGTGTATTAATAGCCGTTGATTTAATATTCTTCAGCGGCCCGAAAAGTGCCCGCGGCCTTGGAGCAGAGGACCTCGAGGCAGAGGTTGTTTCCTCGGAAGCAGCTCAGGCTTCTGCGAGTGCGTCTGCTGCAAGTGCATCTGCTGCAGCTGCTGCTTCGGCAGCGGTATTCTTTTAAGTGCGTGTAAACAACTTGGAATTGGATGGCAGCAATTCACCAGTATGAGAATTATTGATTCTTAACATCAGGCGCATAAAAAAGTACCGGCTAAACCGGTACTTTTTCTGACATGCCTCAACATTCTGAGCCCTAATGAAATTTTGAGCATCTAAAAACCTAACAAATCCAGGACCTTTTTCTCAACATATCTTTCCTTTCCTATATAAGGATATCTATGGATATGAAGAGCTGGATTAAAGTTCAGTTCTATTATGGAGTAGTTCTGAAAATCCGGATTCTCTTTAATATCTTTAATGATAATATCGGCACCGCAAATCTGTGCTCCTACCGCCTTTGCTGCCTTTAGTGCGATTTCCTTGTAATCTTCAAGTACGTCATCGGTATAATCAATACTGTCGCCTCCGGTGCTTATATTGGAATTTTCTCTGAGATAGACAATCTCCCCTTCCGCCGGAACATACTCAAAGGTTCTGTCTTGAAGTTGGAGGTAACTCTTTTCAACATCCCCAAGCCTGATTTTCTCTAAGGGTTTTGAATATCCGCTGCCTCTCAGGGGATTCCTGTTTTTCTCTTGTACAAGCTTCATGATATTATCGGCACCATTGCCTGTAACATTTGCCGGAACTCTGTGAAGTACCGCCGGCACCTCACCACCGATAACCAAAAACCTGTATTCCTTTCCTTCAAAGAATTCTTCAATTATTATTGAACTTTCCAGCTCAAAAGCAGCTTCCAGGGCTCTTTTATAAGCCTCGAGGGGTTCTGTTTTCTTCAGAATAAAGACACCCTCCCCAAAATTAGTGGACTTCGGCTTGATGACGATATCTTTATTCTGGAACTTTGCATAGCTTCCCAATCCTTCTGCGATTGAGTGAACAAGCACTCCCTGGGGCACATTAATGCCGGCCTCACACAAAAGCAGTTTTGTAACTTCCTTATTTTCCATTATTAACGGAGCAATATAGCTATCAGCAGAGGTCTTGGTTGCCTGTTTTATATATTCGACTTTGTTGCCTTTCACAAGCCGTATGAAATTATCAGTTTCATCAAGGATGTCAACTTTTATGCCTCTTTCCAAAGCCTCTCGCATGAGTATCTGAGTAGAAAGTTCCATGGATTCATAATCAGTAAGCATTTAATACCTCCCTGCATATATTTTTATTGATTAGTGCCCGTCTTACACCAAAGTCAATAAAGCTTTCATCATTTTCAGCCATCTCGCTGATAATCTTTGAGGAGGGCAGCAGGCCCGCATTCATTACCTTTTCATATTCCACATCAATAACCGGTACATAAAGTTCTTCGCCAAGGTATTCATCAATTAGCCATGCAATTGCCTTCAAATCTTTAAATATCTCCGAAGACCAGTCCCTTAGGGGAATCAAACCTCCTTGGGTTCTATTAAGCTTTAAACCATCTCTGCGACCAAACAGGGCTGCTGCATGATGATTGGCATTAATTATCTGATATTCCTCAGGATTTATCAGCTCACTGCAGGAGAACAGGCAGTACAGTACAAAGACATGCATAAAGCGCAGTTGATTCAAGCCTACTCCTGTTTTTTCATACGGATTCAGGTCTAATATCCTTAATTCAATATATTTGATGCCTCTTTTTTCCAAAGCATCAATCTGTGTTTCATTTTCTTCCAAAGTCTGCTTGAAACGCACTGAAGAATAATATTCGCTGTCCCTCTGAAGAACATTGGAATTCAACTGAAGCTGAGTGCCGCTTTTGTAAATTTCCAGTCTTTCATACTTTCTGCTTTTTGTTGCCAGCAGCGTACGGATATCATTGATGTATCCCACCAGACTATTATAGGATACGGTATATTTCCGCTGGAGTGCACTTGAGTAACCGAACCGGCTCACCCTGAGAGACACTGCATATCTTTTGTAATCTTTTAGTCTGGTGCAGCATTCCGGGCAGCATTTCCGTACTATTCTTAATTCCTGAAAAATCACGGGGTCATAGGTCCGGTCAGCGGCGGGAGAGGCTCCGAAAAGGTATATGAGAAGCCAGCGGTACCTCAGATAATTTCTTGTTAAAATAAGATACAGCTGATTTTTGAATCCATCCTTGTCTGCAGTACTGTCAAAATTATCATGAAGAAAGTCAATCAGCTTTTCGCCAAGAGAGTAATTGTAGTGGATGCCGGATATGAGCTGCATCTTTTTCCCGTACCTCAAGGCCAGCCCATTTCTGTAAATCTCCTTTTCGGAACCTTTCTTCCCGGACTGAAACTTAGCGATGGGTATTTTGTCTTCCTCCGGCAGCCTGGGTGGCATGCTTAGGGGCCACAGCAGCTCATCTTCCAAACCATTTTCTACTTCTAATTGTTTTTCAACAAGAAATTTATAGGTTTCATCGATAGTAGCCAAGGGAGGCGTAATTATTTCGATCTGACTTTCGGAAAAGTCAGTGGTGATATAAGGGTTGGTGAACTTATCTCCGAATACGGCAGGATGATCCGTCAGTGCCATATCTCCCTCCTGTGTAATTCTCACGGATTCCTTTTCCAAGCCAAACCTTCCGTCTAGAAGTAATCCGCCGTCTCCTTTGTTAGAAATCATACGAAGAATCTTTTCAAAATTCCAATCCATAATTTCCTCCAAAATATACTGATTATATATTTCAAGTTGTGTAATACAACTAATATGTTGTACTACACAACTTTATGTCAAAACAAATCTTTTATTGCAGTTTTCCGAACCGAATTTGGCAATAGTAAACGACAGTCCTCAGCAGCAGGTCTCTCCTATAGCCTTTAAAAACAACCGAACATTATCGATGACATCTTTGCGCTTCTCTTCCGGAATTGTGGAAGTGACGGCATCGGTATAGGACTCCAGGCAGTTCCAGCCTCTTTCATGGATCTCTTCTCCCTTTTCTGTCAGCCTGACTGTAACTATTCTTGAATCTGCACAGCACTTTTCCTTAATTATCAAATTCCGTTTTATCAAAGGTTCAATTAACCTTGTCGTCGTACTCTTCTCCACCGATAGTGCCTCATGTATGCTGGAAAGCTCCATTGCCCCCCTGACTGCAATTAAATTCAATATATAAAACTGCATCACTGTCAACCCTTCGCAATTCCATTCTCTCTGACAGCTGCGGGTGGCTTTCGAAAACTCAAATATAAGGTTTAACATATCATTACATTCATTCATAATTATTCCTCCTGTAATTGTATAATACAACTAATTCCACAAATTGTCAAGAGTGTGTTGGTAAAACAATCCAAAGTGCCCATGGGGGGATATCTGCCATTTCCCCTACATGGGCCTTATAAACTTGCTATTATAGAGATATGGCTGAGAATACCGGACTCAATAATGCCGTTTACTCTACAGGCGACATAAGTATCCTTCCGGTTCCCCGGTATACATTGACAAACCCTTCGCCGGAAACCGCTGAACCTATCAAGCTTTTACTGGACTTCTCCACTCTGAACTCCAGTGAATTTGACCATGCTATGGCAAAATTGCCGTCGATTCTGACTTCATCATTTTGAAGTACAATTTCAATAAGTTCATTTCTCGGTACGGAGCTTTCCAGCACTGCAATTCCTGCACCCTGGAGGCATAGGTTGAACAATCCCTCCTTCCCCAGCACTGCTGAAGAAAGACTTGTTCTGGCTACTACCTTTTGCTGCACCCTGGATTCGCAGGCTAGAAAAAGGCCGTCATCAAGCACCATACCGCCCCAATCTGAAACCTCTTCAAGTAAAATGTGCTTATATGTAGGTTCTAGCATCAAAAGACCGTTACCTTGATACTTCGGCTTGATGGCTGATTCCTTCGTTACCTTCGAGGACAAAGCTTTACCGAGTAGATCGCCAAAGCCTTTAACATCTGCCGCCATACTTACCGCACCTGCAGTCCACTGCATTGCCCCGGCACTTATTGTATAGGCATTGCCTTTTAATTCAATCAAGACCTGACGCTTTCTGACATTCATTTCAGAAGCATAATATAATGTCATGGCATTGGTGGCATTCACACTTAAATCCTTCTTGTATTCAAGAACCTTGACATCTCCCTTGGCCTCTATTATTTGAATATTCTTATTTTCAAAGAGATTTTTACAGGTTATCATTTTGGTTCCTCCTCCTCATTTTAACAGGTATTTACTACCCTAACTAATAATATTAAGCCTGTAACCCATACATGACATCCTCTCTAATTGGATTGAAAAAAAGGAAAAACCTCACATGTGTTGAATTATATAGTAAATGATATAAAAGGAGAGATATTATGGCTTCCTGTATAAATTGCGGAAGAGAACTCGGCAGTTCCGAAAGTTTCTGTGAAAACTGCGGCTATCCGGTTCCCGGTTCCTCTTCGAATACTTACAATGATACAATTATTAGAAAAGAAATTTTAACAGAGTCGAGCAGTCCCCCAAAGTTAATGATGGAGCATTTGAAGCCTGTCAGTAATTTCAAGCTCAAAAATCTTCTGTTTCTGCTACCAGTAGTTATCATTTCTGCGGCACTGCTTATTTACTTTAATAACAGGCCTGAAAAAGCCGATAACTCTTTGGATAATCTGCAAAACGGAGGCTATGCGGCTATTCAGGGAAACTGGATATATTACAGTGCCAATGGCGGACTTTACAAAATGAATAGCAGAAGCGGCAGTTCAACAAAAATAACGGACGGTTATTATAAAAGTATAGGTGCTATGGATGACTGGATATACTTTCTTGGAGATTCCGGTGACGGCATTTTGAATTTTAATAAGATCAAATCCGATGGAAGTGAAAAAACCGGTACTGATTCCATCCCTATTTTTACTGCAGCTGATGAAGAATATTTTTGCAAGATATTTGACGGATACTTTTACAAAACTTCTAAGGATGGTACTGAAATCAGGCTGCCTTTGGATACAGCCGAGTCCCTGCTAGCTGTTGATGGTGAAAAAATATATACCTTGAAGCCGGAATACAACACCTCTGATTCCAGCAGGGGAAATGTAAAGATTTATCAAAGCGACAAGGATTTTAAGAATAAGAAACTGGTATTTGACAAGGACTTGTCATCCCTGGGTGGTAACATCCATATTCAAAACAATCAGATCTATTTTATTGATACCGTAAATTCTTCAAACTACACTTCTCTCTCGGCGTATAACATTACTACC